>JAJECZ010000279.1 GCA_022821735.1 Alphaproteobacteria bacterium
CGCCTCGCTCATCTTGTGGAAAATCACGTCGCGCAGGATACCGGCCACATTCACGACCCCGTCGATGCGCCCGAAGGTCTCCACCGCCTGGGCCACCATCCGGCCCGCCGCCTCGTAGTCGGCCACGCTGTCGCCGTTGACCACCGCCTCGCCGCCGGCCTCCCCGATCATGGCCGCGGTCTCCTGCGCCGGGGTCGCATCCGCCCCCGAACCGCCGACATCGCCGCCAAGGTCGTTCACGACCACCTGCGCGCCTTCCTTGGCTGCCAGAACCGCTACCTCGCGCCCGATGCCGCGGCCCGCCCCCGTCACCAGAACCACCTTGCCTTCCAATACGCCCATCCAAACGGCTCCCCGATCTCTGCCGGCGCCAGCATAGATTGCCGCGCCTGCATTCGCGAGCATCCAGAACGCCTGCACCCGCCGCCTCGCTTGCGCATGGCGGAACCGCCGCAGAAACCGCGCTCGGACCGGCCTTTCAGCCGTCTGCCGGCCCCGGACCCGGCTCCCGAAACGGGCCGCCGATTTGACGCGGCTGCGGGGTACCCGCATAACTGCCCGACCGACAGTCTGGCGACCTGCCGGGCTGAAACATAGCGGCGGCATTTTCCGGAGCAGTCGCGACTGTCGATGCTCCTGTGCCGCGCCGCGGCGGAATTCGCCGAATGCCGCTGCGGAGAGATCGACAAATAGCTCGTCTGGCCCGGTGGGAGTTTCTGTATCGGACCGCATTGCTCATGACGCGACCGGGTAGACAACAGGGAGGACGCAAGAATGAAAGACATCAAGAAGTTCCAGCAGATGGTTCGCGACGGCGTGATGAGCCGGCGCGATTTCCTCGCAGCCATGGGCGCGCTCGGCGTCAGCACCGCCGCCGCCACGGGCTTCCTGCATTCGTCCAGCGCGCTCGCCGCGACGCCGCGCAAGGGCGGCACGGTGCGCTATGCGAACAACCTCCACGGTCCCGACGACCAGATGGACCCGATCGTCTTCACCTCGGGCATCGATTACACGCGCGGCAGGGCCACCTATAACGGCCTCGTCCAGATGCGCGACAACATGGCGCTCGCGCCCGAACTCGCCGAGGAGTGGTCGGCGAACAGCAACGCCACCGAATATACCTTCAAGATCCGCAAGGGCGTCGAGTTCCACGATGGCTCGCCGCTGACCGCCGACGATGTGGTCTGGAGCATGAACCGCCATCTCGGCGAGGACTCTCCCTCGGTCGCCAAGGCGCTGTTCCAGTCGGTGCAGGAGTGGAAAAAGGTGGACGGGCACACCGTCAAGGCCACCCTGAAAACGCCCGATTCCGACCTTCCCGCGAAGCTCACCGAGAAGCAGGCGAAGATCGCCAAGATGGACACCGAGGACTTCAAGAAGGGCAACGGCACCGGGCCGTTTGTCCTCGAGTCCTTCGAGGCGGGCGTGCGCTCGACCCATGTGCGCAATCCCAACTACTGGCGGGACGGGGCGAACTTCGAGGCGCTGGAGATCACCGCCATCACCGACCCGCTGGCGCGGGCCAACGCGCTGATCGCCGGCGACGTGGAACTCATTAACCAGGTCGACTCCAAGAGCATCCCCCGCGTCGAGGAAGCCGAGGGCGTGCGGGTCATCTCCACGCCGACCAGCGCCTATACCGGCATCTGCATCCTGAAGAACACCGCGCCCGGCGAGAACGACGATTTCGTCAAGGGCATGCAGTACATTCAGGATCGCGAGCGCATCGTGCGCTCGATCCTCAAGGGGCACGGGACCATCGGCAACGACCACCCGGTCGGACCCGCCTTCGGCCCGGACCACTGCAATGAGCTGGCGCAGCGCGGGTTCGACCCGGACAAAGCCAAATTCCATCTGGAGAAGTCCGGCGTCACCTCCGCCGAACTCCATGTCGCGCCGGTCCGCCTCGGCATCGTGGAAATCTGCCTCCTGATGCAGGCCAATCTCAAGAAGATCGGCTTCGACCTCAGGATCAAGAAGGTGCCGACGGACGGCTACTGGGGCGCGGTGTGGATGAAGGAGCCGATGAACGTCGTCTCCTGGAACATGCGTCCGACCGCAAACGCGCAGATGGCGATCCAGTTCGCTCCGGGCGCCGCCTGGAACGACACCTTCTGGAACAACGAGCGGATGGGAGAGCTGCTGACGGAGCAGCTCGCCGAGACCGACCCCGCCAAGCGCCACGGCATGCTCTGCGAAATGCAGACCCTCATCCACAATGGCAGCGGCATGGTGATTCCCTGCCATGTGAACGAGGTGGACGGCGCCAGCAACAAGATCCAGGGCATCCCGAACGTGCCGTTCGGCTCGCTCGGAGCCTATGAGTGGATCGAGTTCGCATGGATGGACGCGTGAGTCCGGCTGTGCCGTCGTCCGGATGATACGGGCCCGCGCGGTCTTGGCCGCGCGGGCCTTTCCTTCCGACAGCCGCCGTCCGGCCGACGCATGGCGACCCGTTCCGGATCGTCCCCAGAATGACGCTGCTGAACGCGATACTGCGCCGGACCGGGCTCGGCATCGCGACGCTGTTCGTCGTGTCGGTGCTGATCTTCATCGGCACCAGCATCCTGCCGGGCGATGTCGCCAACATCATCCTGGGGCAGATGGCGACGCCGGAATCCCTGGCGGCGCTGCGCGCCAAGCTCGGCCTGGATGAGCCGGCGCATGTCCGGTACTTCATCTGGCTGAGCGACCTGCTGACCGGGGACCTCGGTTTCTCGAAGGCCGGCGCCGGCGCCGGGACCATCGGCACCCCGATCTCCGAAATGCTGATGCCGCGCCTGGTCAACACGCTGCGTCTGGCCACTGCCGTTGCTGTGGTCGCTGTCCCGTTCGCGGTGACGGTGGGTTTGCTGGCCGCCATGTATCCCGGCACAAAGCTCGACCGCGCCGTCACCTTTACGACGCTCGGGCTCATCTCCGTGCCGGAATTCCTCGTCGCCACCCTGCTGGTGCTGGTGGTGGCGGTCCAGCTCGGCTGGCTCCCGGCCACGGCCTATATCAGCGGTCAGGAGACCGGCCTGAAGCTGGTCCGGGCGCTGGCGATGCCGGCGCTCACCCTGATTATCGTGGCGTCCTCGCAGATCATGCGCATGACCCGGGCCACGGTGCTCAACGTCATGAGTTCCCCCTATATCGAGATGGCGATCCTGAAGGGCGTGCCGCGCAAGCGGATTATCCTGCGCCATGCCCTGTTGAACGCCGTCGGTCCCATCGCAAATGTCATCGCGCTGAACCTGGCTTACCTGGTGAGCGGCGTGGTCATCGTCGAGACGGTCTTCGCCTATCCGGGGCTGGCCAAGCTGATGATCGACGCCGTGCAGACGCGGGACCTGCCGCTGGTGCAGGCCTGCGCCATGATCTTCTGTGCGACCTACATCGTGCTGATCTTCATCGCGGACATGGTGTCGATCCTGTCGAATCCCAGGCTGCGGCATCCGAAATAGAGGTATGGCCATGTCCGAGAACATCGACGGCAACGGTACCGAAGTCAGGTTCGAGGAACTGCCGGACGCCCCGCCCCGGCGGCGGATGCGGCTCACCTGGAGCGGGAAGCTCGGCGTGTGCGTCGTCGCCTTCTGGATGGCCATCGTCTTCATCGGCCCGTCGATTTCGCCCTATCACGAGGCCGACATTCTCGATGAGGCGCTGTTCATCGTGCCGGGCAGCGACAATCCCTATCCCGAGACGGACTACCAGCCGCCGAGTTCGGTCGCGTGGCTCGGCACCGACTATCTCGGCCGCGACACGCTTTCCCGGACGCTGTACGGCGCGCGCACGACCATCGGCATTTCGCTGGCCTCGACGCTGCTTGCCTATCTCGTAGGGGTTACGCTCGGCATTGCAGCCGCCGTCGGCGGAAATGTCATGGATTCCGCGCTGAGCCGGCTCAACGACGCGATCCTGTCGATCCCGAGCATCATGCTCGCCCTGGTGGTCATCGCCGCAATCGGCAGCACCATCCCGATACTGATCGTGCTGACCGGCCTCATATACGCTTCCACCGTGTTCCGGATAGCGCGGTCGCTCGGGCTGGACGTGAAGGTCAGCGACTTCGTCGAGGCGGCGCGGGTCCGGGGCGAGGGCCTGTGGTGGATCATCACCCGCGAAATCCTGCCCAATGTCGCCATGCCGATGGCGACCGATTTCGGGCTGCGCTTCGTCTATGTCATCCTGTTCATCTCAAGCCTGAGCTTTCTCGGCCTCGGCGTGCAGCCGCCCCAGTCCGACTGGGGCAGCATGGTCCGGGAGAGCCTCTCCGGTCTTCCCTACGGCTCTATCGCGCCGCTGGTGCCGGCGCTCGCCATCGCCACGCTCACCATCGCCATAAACCTCATCGTCGACGATGTCTCCGCCCATGCCGGCGGGCGGCTGGCAAAGAGGATGATCTGATGGCGGCGCTCCTCGAAGTCGACGGCCTGACGATCGATGCGCGCAAGGACGACGGCAGCCTGGCGCCGATCGTCAAGGGCGTGAGCTTCGGCATCGAGCGCGGCGAGGTGGTCGCGCTGATCGGCGAATCGGGTTCGGGAAAGACCACCATCGCCCTTTCGGCGCTCGGATACTCGAAGCCCGGCCTGGAGTTCACCGGCGGCGAAGTCCGCCTGGACGGGCGCGACGTGATCTCCATGCCGCCGGACGAGAAGCGCGACATGCGCGGCCAGCGCGTCGCCTATCTGGCCCAGAGCGCGGCCGCCACCTTCAATCCCGCGCTGACCATCGGCGAGCAGGTGACCGAGTCGCCCGTCCTCCACGGCCAGATGAGCCGCGAGGAGGCGGAGGAGCGGGCCGAGGAGCTTTACAGGGCGCTGGAGCTGCCGGACCCGGACCGCCTCGGCAAACGCTACCCCCACCAGGTGTCGGGCGGTCAATTACAGCGGCTGATGGCGGCCATGGCGCTCTGCGGCAGGCCGGACCTGCTGATCCTGGACGAGCCGACCACCGCCCTCGATGTCACGACCCAGATCGAGGTGCTCAAGGCCTTCAAGTCCGTTATCCAGCGGGAAGGGGCGGCGGCGCTCTATGTCACGCACGACCTCTCCGTCGTCGCGCAGATCGCCGACCGCATCGTCGTCCTCTATGCGGGAGACATTCTGGAGCACGGCGACGCCGATCAGGTCATCAACCGGCCGGCGCACGACTATACGCGCCGGCTGATGGCGGCCGTGCGCCCGCCCCCGGCCGCAGGCCAGGGCGACGAGGCGCTGGCAGAGCATTTGCGGGACAGCCCCGCCATAGAGGTGAAGGGCATCAATGCAGGCTACGGCCGGCGCATGGACGGCTCCGTGACCGTCAAGGTGCTGCGCGACGTTAACCTTACTGTGCAGCGGGGGCACACGGTCGGGATCATCGGCGAGTCGGGCTGCGGCAAGTCGACCCTCGCGCGGGTCATGTCCGGCCTGCTGCCCGCGACCGAGGGAGAGATATTGCTGGACGGGCAGGCGCTCCAGCCCGGTCTCCAGCAACGGGCCCGTAGCGAGCTCCAGAAAGTCCAGTTCGTGTTCCAGATGGCGGATGTCGCGCTCAATCCGCGCCAGAGGATCGCCGGCATTCTCGGCCGCCCGCTGGAGTTCTATTTCGGACTGAGGGGGAAGGAAAAGAGGCAGCGCGTCAGCGAACTGCTGCAGATGGTGGAGTTGCCGCCGGAGTTCGCCGGGCGCTATCCCGAGGAGCTGTCCGGGGGCCAGAAGCAGCGCGTCAACCTCGCCCGCGCGCTGGCGGCGTCGCCGGAGGTGCTGCTCTGCGACGAGGTGATTTCCGCGCTCGACACCATCGTCGGCGCCAATGTCATCGAGCTCCTCAAGCGGCTCAGGCGGCAGAGCGGCGTCTCCTTCGTCTTCATCAGCCACGACCTTTCGACCGTCGCGTCCTTCGCCGACGACATCGTCGTGCTCTATGCCGGGCGGGTGGTCGAGCAGGGGCCGACCGACCGCGTGCTCTCGCC
>JAJECZ010000532.1 GCA_022821735.1 Alphaproteobacteria bacterium
CTGTGTCGGCATCCGCGCCGTGCCGGTCGGCGAAGCGATGATGGCGCTGGTGCTCGCGGACCACCTGCTCCGGCACCGCGCCCAGACAGGCTGACGCCGGCACTTCCCCGCTTTCAGCCTGCGGGCCAGAATAGACGAAACAGCCGGAGGACCAGGATGTCCGGACCGCTTGCCGGATTGCGCGTGCTCGACCTCACCACCGTGATGTACGGCCCCTACTGCACCCAGCTGATGGGCGACTACGGCGCCGATGTGATGAAGGTCGAGCCGCCGGGAGGCGATATCAGCCGCCAGGTGGGGCCGCGCCGCAACGGGGGCATGGCGGCCGGCATCCTTACCAAGGCGCGCAACAAGCGCAGCCTCGTGCTCGACCTGAAGCAGCCCGCCGGGCGCGATGCGCTCTACCGGCTGGCCCGGACGGCCGACGTGTTCATCCACAACATGCGCCCCAAGCCCGCCGCCCGGCTCGGGATCGACTATGCGGCGATCGCCGGGCACCGGCCCGATATCGTCTATTGCACCGCCGTCGGCTTCGGCAAGGACGGCCCCTACGCCGACAAACCCGCCTATGACGACCTGATCCAGGGCGTCTCCGGGCTCGCCTGGCTGGAGGGCGCGCAAACCGGCGGCGCGCCGCGCTACGCCCCCTCCGTGCTCGCCGACAAGACCAGCGGCCTGTTCGCGCTCTTCTCGATCCTGATGGCGCTCCACCACCGCGCCCGGACCGACGAGGGACAGGAAATCCACTGCGGCATGTTCGAGTGTTTCGCCTCCTTCGTGATGAACGAGCACCAGCAGGGGCGCACCTTCGACCCGCCGCTCGGGCCCGCCGGCTATGAACGCCTGTTGACGTCCTGGCGCCGGCCGCACGAAACCGCCGACGGGCATCTCTGCGTGCTGCCCTACAACGACCGCCACTGGCGCCGTTTCTTCGAGATCGCCGGGCGGCCGGAGCTCGCGGAAGACGAGCGGTTCGCGACCATGACCGCCCGCTCGCGGAACATCGAGGCGCTCTACCGGATCCTCGCGGACATCATGCGGGGCCGGACGACGGCGGACTGGCTGGCGGAACTGGAGGGCGCCGACATTCCCTGTATGCCGATGCACTCCCCCGAGACGCTGTTCGACGACCCGCATCTGCAGGCAGTGGATTTCTTCAGGACCTTCGACCACCCCTCCGAAGGACGCCTGGTGCATATGCGGCCTCCCGTCTCCTTCTCGAAGACGCCGGGTTCGATCCGCCTCCAGGCGCCGCAGGCCGGCCAGCACAGCGAGGAAGTGCTGCGCGAGGCGGGGCTCGACCCGGCGGAGATCCGGGCGCTGGTCGAGGCGGGCGTGACGGCGACGGCCGCAGAGCCATGAACGACGCCGTCCGGAGTCCGCTCTTCAACGACAACCGCATAAAGCTTGGCGTGATGGCGTTCAACTGCTCGCACGGCTCCACCGTGACGACGGCGGACGGCGTTTGGCCGATGACATGGGAGGACAACCGGGCGCTCGCCCGCATGGCGGACGCGGCAGGCTTCGAGGCGTTGCTGCCGGTCGGGCGCTGGAAGGGCTATGGCGGCGAGACCAATTTCAACAACCGGACCTTCGAGAGCCTGACCTGGGCGGCCGGCATCGCGGCCGAGACCGCGCATGCAACCGTCTTCTCGACCGTCCACGCGCCGCTGGTCCACCCGGTCGCGGCGGCCAAGATGGGCGCGACAGTGGACCATATTTCGGGCGGGCGCTTCGCGCTCAACCTCGTTGCCGGCTGGTTCAAGAACGAGTTCGACATGTTCGGCCTCGAAATGCGCGCCCATGACGACCGCTACGCCTATGCCGAGGAATGGCTTTCGCTGGTGAAGCGCCTCTGGAGCGAGCGGGAACCCTTCGACCTCGACGGGCGCTTCTTCAGCGGCAGGGCGCTCTGGAGCGAGCCGAAACCCCTCCAACGCCCGAGGCCGCCGATCATGAACGCCGGCAGCTCGTCCGCCGGACAGGCGTTCTCCGCCGCCCATGCCGACATGAATTTCGTCATGCTGCGCCAGAAGGACGAGGGCAGCGACCGCGCGCAGATCGCCCGTCTCAAGGCCATGGCCGCCGATCTCGGGCGCTCCTCGCAATGCTGGATCCACGGCTATGTCGTCTGCCGCCCGACCCGGCGCGAGGCCGAGTCCTATCTCCATCACTATGTTGTCGAGCGCGGCGACGATGTGGCGGTCGCCAACATGCTGGACATCTTCGGGCTCCAGTCCGGCACCCTGGAGCCGGCGGTGATGGATGCCTTCCGCTTCCACTTCAAGGCGGGTCATGGCGGCTATCCGCTGGTCGGGGCGCCGGAGGACATTGTGGAAGAGCTGGAGCGGCTTTCGGACATGGGCGTGGACGGACTGCTGCTCTCCTGGGTGGATTATCTCGGCGAGTGCCGCCAGTGGATCGAGGAGGTGATGCCGCTGATGGAGGCGGCCGGCCAGCGCCGTCCCTTCAGCCCGGCCGAAAGGCTATAGTGAAACCGCAAACCCTGCCCCGGAGGACCCCGATGACCCGCGACGAGCTCAAGGAAATCACGCTCCAGTTCACCGACGCCTTCAACCGCGACGACCTCGACGGCGTCATGGCTTGGTTCGCCGCGGATGCGGTCTATGACGAGTTCCACGGCGCCCGGCACGAGGGCAAGGAAGCGATCCGCGCGGCGTTCGAGCCGATGTTCGCCGGCAAGTTCGGCAAGGTGCGCTTCGAGGAGGAGGACCTGTTCCTCGACCCGGAGGACGGAAAGGCAATGATTTCCTGGTCCTGCGTGCTCACCACGCCGGATCGGTCGAGCGCCTGGCGCGGTCTTGACCTGCTGCATGTCGAGGGCGGCAGGATCGTCGCCAAGCACACCTACGCCAAGACCGCGCGACCGCTCTTCGAGGCCCGCGCAGCCTCCTGAGTGCCGTCGATCCGGTGTCTCAGCGGGTGCGTTTGAACTTCTGGAACGAATGCGGGGTCAGGGGCGCGAACTGCTCGATGGCGCCGGAAGCCTTGACCACCTCGCCGACATAGAGGTCGCCCCGCGAGTCCGCCCAGATGCCGTGCGGCGCAATGAAGTTGCCGGGCAGGATCGGATTGGGCCCACCGAACCGCGCCTGGATATTGCCGTCGAGATCGCAGACCGTGACCCGGGCAACGGGATCGTGGCCGATGGGCGGCATCTCCATGAACCTGAAATGCAGGCTCTGCGGGGCCTGCCCGAATGTCCAGCCGAGCTCGGCGATATAGAGGTTTTCCTGCTCGTCCAGAAAGAGGTCGTCGGGCCGGTTGACCCAGTCCCAGATGGTCAGCAGTTCGCCGTCGCCCGAGAAGATCTGGATACGGGAATTTTCCCTGTCGGCGACGAAGACCCGGCCCGAATGGTCCACGACGATCGAATGCGGCAGGTTGAACTCGCCCGGCCCGCTCCCCGGCTCACCCCAGGAGGCCTTCAACTCGCCCGTAGCGGTAAACCGGTGGACGCGCGCATTGCCGTAGCCGTCTGAAACGAACAGGTCGCCGTCCGGGCCCACCGCTGCGTTGGTCACCATGTTGAAGGGGCCGGCGGAGCAGCAGACCGGGCTGTGATCGATCCTGAAGCCGGTGTCGGCAGGATTTCCGGGATCGCCGAGCGTCATCAGGAGCTCGCCGTCGGTCGTCAGCTTCCGGACCGTGTGGTCGAAATTGTCGGCGCAGAACAAGTGGTCGTTCGCGTCGATATAGATGCCGTGGGCGTTGGTGAACATCCCTTCGCCCCAGGCATCCAGGAATTGGCCTTCCTTGTCGAAGACGATGACCGGATGGTCGCCCCGGTTGAAGACATAGACCCGGTC
>JAJECZ010000421.1 GCA_022821735.1 Alphaproteobacteria bacterium
GCCCCAATAGACATCCCGCAACCCCGCAGGGTCGAGCTCCAGCCGGTCGAGGCCGCGCATCAACACGAAGCCGCGCCCGTTCTCCAGCTCGTCCACCATGTCCTTCAGGCGTGGGCCGAGCGTTGGCAGGGGAAAATCCGCCTTGCCGAAACCGGGCGCGCCGAACCGCCGGGGCAGCGCGGCGCCTATCTCCTCCAGCTCGGCGTCGGAGAAGGGCCTTATCCAGTCGTCGCGCCCCTCCATGTCCTCGCGCCGCCAGACGCTCGGATGGTCGAGCGGTTTTCTCAGCGTCATGCCCGCCTCTCTTCCACGACACCCGCCTCCAGCAGGGCGTCGATCTCGTTCCCCGCGAGTCCCGCCTCCGCGAGCAGGGCGCGCGAATGCTCGCCCAGATGCGGCGCCGGAGCGGAGGGCGACGGCGTCTTGCCGTCGAAGGCATAGGGCGTGCCGTGGACCCGGATGTCCTCGCCCGGCCGCCCCGGGTCCGGTATGGCCGAAACGAAGCCTCGCTCGGCGATGCACGCTTCCGCCAGCGCCTCAGGCACGGTGCGCACCTTGCCCGTGGGCACGCCCGCCTCGTTCAGCACCCGCTCCCAGTGCGCGGCGTCCCGCCGCCTGAGGCAGCCCGCAATGGCGCTCCGCACATGGGAGAGGTCCACCGCCGGGTCCCGCCAGGCGACCGGGTCGGACGCCGTCTCGAGCCCCTCCAGCCCCAGAGCCCCGCAGAGGCCCCGGAACTGCGCCTCGGTGTTTGCGGTCAGCACCACCGCCGCATCGGCCGTCTCGTAGGTGCCCGAGGCGGGCGAGCCGGAGAAGGCCGTGTTGCCGATCCGCGCCGGCGGCTGGCCGGCGCCGAGGAAGCCGTGGACGGGCGTCGCCATCATGGCGAGCGTCGCCGCGGTCATCGACACATCGACATGCCGGCCCCGGCCCGTCGCATTCCGCTCGATCAGCGCGACGCAGACCGCCGTGAACGCGGCATAGCCCGCCGCCGTGTCGGCCATCGGGAAGCCGATCTTGATCGGCGGGTCGCCCTCCCCGCCCTGGGTCCACATCGCGCCCGCCACGCCCTGCACGATATGGTCGTAAGCCGGCCGCCAGGCCCAGTCCGGGTGGCGTCCGTATCCGGAGAGCGAGCAATAAACCGCGCGGGGGTTCAGCTCCCGCACCGCGTCCGCCCCGAGGCCGAGCCGCTCCATCACGCCGGGGCGGAAGTTCTCCGCCACCACGTCTGCCCCGGAGACCAGGCGCAGCGCCGCATCGCGCCCCTCCGGCCGCTTGAGGTCGAGCGCGAGCGAGCGCTTGCCGGCGTTGATGGCGAGGAAGGCCGTGCCGAGGCCGTCCCCGGCGCGGTCCGGCTCGCCGCCCATGCGCCGCAGCTGGTCGCCGCGGCCCGGCGGCTCGACCTTCACGACATCCGCGCCCAGCATCGCCAGCTGGAAGGTCGCCAGCGGCCCCGCGATGACGTGCGTGAAGTCGATGATCCTGAGGCCGTCGAAAGGCAATCGTTCCGTCACGCAGGACCCCCCGCACCCGTGCCGCACCGCAGGGACTTTAGCCCGGACGGCCGGCGATGCCCACTTGCCCCGCGCCGGCCGCCGGCTGCCCGGCGATTTGCCCGGGACCGGCGGGCCGGCGACAGGCTTCCGACAGAGGCCGCCCGGAAGACCCTCTGCGCAATGTCATGAAATGTCATGTTTTGTCATGTTCCATCGATTTTCCCATTTTGTCTTTCCTGCACCGGCCCGTCCTTCCGCTCCCGTTTCGTTCCGGCCGCCAGGGGACCTTGGGACGTCATGGAATGTCATGTTTTGTCATGTTCCGGGGCTTCGCCTGCCTTTCCGTGCCCGGTCTCTCCTGCATTGTTCCTCCTTCCCGTTCCCCGCCTCCCGGCGGCGGGACCCTTTTTCGCGCGTATCGCGCGGGCGGGGGCGCGCGTTTGCGCCGGCGCGGTTCGCGCGCCTGATTGCGCCTGCGCACGCGCAAAAGCCCGAACGCAGGACGCACGTCTCCCGTCCGTTTCTCAGGGGTTTTCTCGCGCCGGCGCGACACGGGAAATGCAACGGCCCCGCGCGGATGCCGCTTCATTCCTCCGCCCTAATCTGGCGACCGGGTTTCGGGAAGTCAATCCCGATCTGGAAATAATTCTGAAATTATGAACAAACCGTAATGTCACTCATCGGCCCGATCCCGCTGCCCGCGAAGCGCCCCGGTCCCCGAACGCCCGGCTCGCCGCCGCCAGCGCCGCTTCGCGTCCCGGCCCCGCTATCGCCTGCAGGGCGAAGGGCATGCCGTTCGCCATCCGCCCGCAGGGGAAGGCGAGCGCCGGCAGACCGGTGAGATTGGCGAAGGCCAGCAGCTCCGCCTGGTTGGCCGGGGCCTTGCGCGAGCGCGGGAACGGGCCGCAGGGCGCCACCGGCGCGATGATGACGGCATCGCCGATGCGCTCCGCGGCACCCTCCCGGATGCGCCGGAGCGTCCCGCGCGCCGCCGCCAGCCGCTCCGGGGCCAGCTTCGCGCCATAGTCGAGGAAGCCGCGCAACTCGTCCGACGCGCCCTCCGGTATGCCGAGCGCCTCGAACGCTTCCGCCTCTATGACCAGCAGGGCCGCCTTGCGCGCCGCCGAAGGGTCGTAACCGGGCCAGTCCAGCGCCGGCAGGTCGAGCGGCGGCATGGCGTCTTCCACATCCGCTTCGAGCGGGCAGCCGTCGAAGGCGGCAAGCCTGACCGGATGCCAGCGTCCCTCCGGCTCCGCCGGGCGGCCCGACATGACCTCCAGCAACGCCAGCGCGTCCTCGGCCGTGCGCGCGAGCGGGCCTACATGGTCGAGGCTCGGCGCGAGCGGCGCCACGCCGTCCAGCGGCACCGCGCCCTGCGTCGGCTTCAGTCCGAAGCAGCCGCAACAGGCCGCCGGCAGGCGTATCGAGCCCATGGTGTCGGAGCCGAGCGCGGCAACCGCCAGCCCCGCCGCCACGGCAGCGCCCGACCCGCCGCTGGAGCCGCCCGCGGTCCAGCCTTCGCGGTGCGGATTATGAGTCATGCCCCAGTGCGGGTTGAAGGTCGTCGTCCCGAACGCGGCCTCATGCAGGTTGGTCTTGCCGAGCAGCACCGCGCCCGCCTCGCGAAGGCGCGCGACGACAGGCGCATCCGCCGCCGCAAGCCTGCCGCCCGGCAGGCCGTTCGTCGTGACGGCGCCGGCCATGTCGATATTGTCCTTCACCGCAACGGGCGCGCCGTCAATGGGCGACGCCGGCCGCCCTGCCCGCCAGCGCGCCGAAGACGCTGCCGCCGCTTCCCGCGCGGCCTCGGCCGTCACCGCGACATAGGCGTTGAGCCGGGGGTTCTCCCGCGCGATCCGGTCGAGATAGGCCTCCGTCACCGCCACCGGATCGAGGGTCCCGGCGGCGTAGCCCCCGCGCAGTTCGGACAGGGAAAGCCCGGTGCTCATCGGACGACCTCGCGGCTTCGCTGCCGCCGACCGTGCCACAGCACCAGAAGGCTTGCCAGCACATGCAGGCCCGCCAGCGCGACCAGCGGCCAGCTATAGGCGCCGGTCGCGTCGAACAGCCATCCGCTCGCGGCGGTCGCCAGGGCCGCCATGACGAACATGGCCGCGGCCGTCATCCCGTAGGCCGTGCCGTGGCCTTCCGCGCCGAAACTGTCCACGAGCAGCAGCGGCGGCAGCATCACGATGCACCCGATGACGAAGCCCGCGACCGCCGACGCAACGAAGAGCAGGGCGGGCGGTCCCCCGGCGAGCAGCAGGAGCAGCCCGAGGGCCTGCACCATGTAGCAGCCGGCCGCCAGGACCGGCAGGGAGAAGCGGCCGCTCAATGCGCCCAGCACAAACCGGCCCGCGGCTGCGCTCAATGCTGCAACGCTGACCGCCCAGGTTGCGCCGGACAGCCCGAGAGGACCCTGCAGGAGCGGTATCTGGTGCATCAGGAAGCCGACCTGCGCGCCGAGCGACAGGCTGCAGGCCGATGTAACCAGCCAGAACCGGAAGTCGCCAAGGAACCGCGCGGCTGAGGGCTTGTTCCGCGCGGCGGCGGAGGCGGTTGCGCCCTGCTCCCTCGCGGCTTCCCGCCCCCCGGGCGGCCGGACCAGGAAAAGCGCGACCGGCAGGGTCGAGAGGATGAGTGCGGCGCCGATGCCCGTCATGGCGGGGCCGAACCCGTATCGGGCGGAGAGCCATTCCATCAGCGGCGGCATGACGGCGCCGCCGCCGCTCGCCCCGGTCAATGCGATGCCGAGGGCGAGCCCGAGCCGCCGCTTGAACCAGGGGACAAGGGAGGCGCTGATCGCCACGGCCGCAAGGCCGGGATAGGCGCTGCCCATGACGATGAAGATGGCGAAGAGTTGCCAGTGTGCGTCGAGGAACCCGGCCTCGAACGCCGCCAGCGCAAAGCAGCCGGCCCCCAGGGCGAGCGTCCCGTAAACGACGGCGGGGCGCGCGCCGAACCTGTCGGTCAGCCGCCCGAACGCCAGGCTGGCGGCGACATTCGCTAGCCAGAAGCCCGCCACCGCGCCGGACAGCGCAGCCGCCGGCCAGCCGGTGGAACGGCCGAGCACGACCATGTAGAAGCCGTGGCCGTAGAACCCGACGCCCCAGGCGTAGAACGCCATGACGAAACAGCCGGCCGCGACCCACCAGCCGCGGTAGATGCCGCGGGCCGCGCGGTCGTCCGGCTGCGGATCGAATGTCACCGCTCGTCGATCAGCCTCAGGGGCTTCTACCGTTCGCGTATCTGCGTCAGCGCAGCCGTTCCGCCGGGCCCGACAAGCTCGACCGCGACCTGCACGCCGAGGCCCCGCCGCAGACGTTCGGCCACCTCCTCCGCCAGGCGTTCGCGGGGTTCGCGCGCCTCTACCGTGACCGCCATCTCCTCGCGCCCGCCGGCCCGGAACACGCGGCAGACATACTCCCCGGTCAGCCCCGCATGGTCTGCGAGAAGCGCGCCGATGGCCGTGGGATAAACATTGATGCCGCGCAGTTTCACCATGTTGTCCGACCGGCCCTCGAACCCCGACATGCGCCGGAAACCGATGCCGGAAGCCGCGTCCGGGGCCGAAAGCACCGTCAGGTCTTTGGTATCGAAGCGCACGATGGGATAGATGCCGGTCTTGAAAAGCACGGTCGCGCAGAGATTGCCGGCATGGCCGTCCTTGACGGGGGATCCGGTTTCCGGGTCCAGCGCCTCCACGAGGTGCGCATCCTCGAAGATGTGCAAGCCGTTCCGGCCGGGGCTCTCGGCAGCGATGACACCGGTATCGCCCACCCCGTACCAGTCGTACACCGCCGCGCCACCCCAGGCATCGGAAACCGCCTGCCGGTCGTCGCGGCCGAAATGGCCGAGCACGAGGCGCAGCGGAACGGTCAGCCCCTTTTGCTTTGCCGTCTCCGCGAGATGGCGGACATAATCGCCGAAGCCGACCAGCACCGTTGCGCCCAGCCGCGCCATGGTCTCGACCTGCTGCTCCGACGGCATGTCGCGCCCTGTGCCGGCCGGCACCAGCAGGGCATCGGTGAAGTGCGTTACGGCCTCGCGGACATAATGGCCGCCATTGACGGTCCCGAAGCCGTAAACCGAGTGGACGATATCGTCGTCGCGCAAGCCCATCAGGCGGTAGGCGCGGGCCAGCAGAAGGTTCTGGATTTCGCGGTCCTCCGCCCCATAGAACAGGGGCTGCGGCACGCCCGTAGTGCCCGAAGTGGTGTGGAAGACGGCGAAGGAATTTTCCGCGCTGCGCCCGTCGAAGGTTCCGAAGGGCGGAGCCTCGGCCACGCTCGCCATCAGGTCGTCCTTGGAGAAGGACGGAATGGAAGCGAGGTCGTCGAGGCCGGAGATGTCGCCCGGCTCCAGCCCCGCCGCAGCCCACCGGTCGCGATAGAACGGCACCTGCCAGGCGCGCTCCATGACGCGGGCGAAGCGCCGCTCCTGCAGCGCCCGCAAAGCGTCCCGCGAAAGCGCCGCCGGCCCTTCGAGAAAGGCCCGGCCCATCGGGTAGTCATTGAGCATGGCTGCGACATCGAGCCGGCTGAACAGGCCGCTCACGGCAGGCGGCCCGCTATGTCCCGCCTGGGCGCGACCCAGACCCCCTCATGCCCCTGCGCATGGTCGAGGAAACGCTCCAGCCAGCCGATGCGGCCGGGACGCCCGATAATGCGCAGATGGACGCCGAGGCTCATCATCTTCGGCGCCCCCTCGACGCCTTCCCGGTAGAGCCGGTCGAAGCTCTCCCGCGCATAGTCCAGCCAGTGCGCCGGCGTGTAGGCGGGGTCGGTCCACATCTTCATGTCGTTGGTGTCGAGCGCATAGGGTACGACCGCGATCCGGCCCGCAGGCTCCTCGTGCCAGAACGGCAGGTCGTCGGAATAGTCGTCCATGTGGTAGGCGAAGCCTTCCTCGATCAGCAGGCGCCTGGTGTTGTCGGTGAGAAGATAGCGCGAGAGCCAGCCGCTCGGCCGCGCGCCGGTCGTCCGCTCGATCGAGGCGGCGGCGTCCCTTATGAAGGCGCGCTCCTGATCCTCCTCCATGCGGAACTGGTGCACCCAGCGGTGCCCGTGGGCGCAGACCTCATGCCCGCCCGCCACGATCCTGGCCGCAAGCTCCGGCGCCCGCTCCAGGGCAACGGCCGCGGCCGTGAAGGTCGCCCTGAGGCCGCGGTCCTCCAGCAGCCGCATCACCCTGGGCGCGCCGGCCCTGATGCCGTAGGCGTAGTTGCTTTCGTTGCCGTAGTTCCGGACCGCGCGCCGCGGGCTGGCGCCCAGTTCGTCCACGGGCTCCGGGTAGGGGTCGCCGTCGTCGATGCGCGCTTCAGCGCCTTCCTCGACATTCACCACGAGCGACAGCGCAATCCGCGCGCCGCCGGGCCAGGGCGCTCGGCGCCAGTCGGTCTCGGTCATCGGTGTCGTTTCTCCGCCGGCGGTCTCGCATCCCGCGCCGTCCGTGCTAGGCTTCCGCGGGCGCGACACCCGCGCAGCATAGAATATTTCCCCGCCGATGGCCGATATCCCCGTCAAGAAACGCCGACGACGACCGTATGGCTACCTGCTGCTTGCGGTGCCGGTGGCGCTGATCGCCGTGGGCGTCAACGAGGCGATCCACTGGTGGCACAATGTCTATGAGCCCGATGCCCGGGTCGCGGCGGACTTCACCTCGCTCTCCTCCAGCGTCAATGCCCGCGTCGCGGCGATCCGGGTCCGGAAGGGCGACGTCGTCGAAAAGGGCGCGCCGCTCGCCGACATGGACGACGTCGTCGCCGCGCTCGACCTCCGTGCGCTAGAAGCCGAACTGGAAAAGCAGAAGGCCCAGCGCGGCCAGGTCGAGGCGGAACTGGCGCTCTTCAAGTCGGAGCTTTCCGACAAGATCGCGACCGTCGAGGAGACGGTCCGTCTGCTGCGCCTGGAGCTTGCGACGCTGGAGCGCCGCAAGCAGATCGCGGAGGACAATCTTAAGCGAAACAGGCGGCTCGGCAGGAACGTCGTGCCGCAGCGGCGCATCGACGAGGCCCGGGACGAGCTGCTGGAGATGGAAAGCAGGCTCCGCGACATCCAGACCCGCATCGCCATGAACCTGAGGGAAGCCGCGGAACTCGCCGGGACCGCCGGACGGGAGCGGGTGTTCCGGACCCGGCTTGCGGTCATCGACCGGGAGATCGACAAGACCGCCGTGGAGGTCGAGCAGACGCGCCGGCAGCTGGAGGACATGCATATCCGCGCGCCGGTCCGCGCCGTCATCGACGAGGTCCACGTCAATCCGGGCGCCTATGTCGAGGACGGCGACCCGGTGTTCCTGATTCACGACCCGGACCGGGTCTGGATCGAGGCCGATATCGACGAGTCCGACATCCGCCATATCCGGCCGGGCCAGCCGGTCGCCGTCGATTTCGACGCCTGGCCGGACGAAACGCTCGAAGGGCGGGTGCGCGCCATCGGCCGCACGACCGTGGGCGGCGGCGAGGCGAACGGCCGCGGCGGCGCGCGCAAGATCCCGGTGTTCATAGACATTCCGGCGGTGGAGAAGACCGTCTGGCCCGGGATGCGCGCCTCGGTCAACATCCGCATACGCTGATGGACCTCGCGCGCTTCAGCCCGCGCACGATCATGGCGGCGGCGACCGTGGCCATGCTGATCCAGCAGGCCTTCTCCTATGTCTGCCAGATCGCGCTTCCGATCCTCGCCGACCGGATCGCCGAGGACTTCGGCATCTCGCGCGCCTGGCTCGGCTTCTACCTCTTCCTCCAGAACGTGGCGGCGATCATCGCCGCTGTCGGCTGCGGCGGCTTCATCCTGCGATACGGGCCGCTCCGGGTAAGTCAGGTCGCCCTGCTGCTGATGGGGGCGAGCCTTCTGGTGACCGCCTCCGCGCAGTTGTGGCTGTTTCCGCTCGGCGCGATCCTGCTGGGAGCCGCCTCCGTCTCGACGCCCGCAAGCTCCCACATCCTGGCGCGGGTGACGCCGCTGCGCCTCGCGCCGCTGATCTTCTCGATCAAGCAGACCGGCGTGCCCGTCGGCGCGCTTATCGGCGGCCTGCTGGTGCCTTTCCTGCTGGCGCTCACCTTCTACTCGGACACGCTCGGCATGTCGGTCCGGCTCGGACCGTACGGCGCTTCGTTCGTCACCTGCCTGATCGTCTTCGCGGTAATGGTCTCGCTGGAGCCGGTGCGGAGCTTTTTCGACGCCGACCGCCGGCCCGACATGAAGATCGCGTTCGGCGACCTGCCGGCGACGCTGAAGACGGTGCTCGCGATCCGCCCGCTGCGGGACCTCTCCTTCGCGGCATTCGCCTTCGGCGGGCTGCAGGCGCTCTTTTCCGGCTTCTTCATCCTCTTCCTCATCGACGGGCTGGACTACTCGGAAGCCGAGGCCGGCTCCGCCTTCGCCATCGCGTCCTTCTCGGCCGTGTGGGCGCGCATCCTCTGGGGGGCGCTCGGCGGCGGCGCCGTGTCGCCGCGCATCATCATGGCGGGCATCGGGCTGGTGGCCGGGCTCTCGGCGGTTGCGACCGCGCTCTACGGCGTTGACTGGACCTTCTGGGAAATCACCGCCGTCGCCGTCGTCTTCAACATGACGGCGCTCAGCTGGCACGGCATCCTGCTGGCGGAGACGGCACGCCTTGCGCCGGAAGGCCAGGTCGGCGGGGTCACCGGCGGCGTGCTGGCGTTCACCTCCATCGCCATGATGATCTACCCGGCGATCTATGGCGGGCTGCTCGCCTGGACGGGCTCCTACGGCATCGGATTCGTGCTGGGCGCCGTTCCTTCCTTCGCCGCCTTCCTGATCTTCGTGAATCCGACCGTGGAGGGGGCGTGGACCGGCTTTGTCCGGCGTCTCGCCGTCAAGCTCCTCTCATGGCATGCGCTGGCCCGTGCCGGAGCCGTAGCCGCGCTCGGCTCGGCGCTCGGCGTCGCGCTCAACGCCGCAGGCTGGTAACCCGGTCGAGAAAGGCCAGGAGCGGCGGGTTGAAGGCTTCCGGCGACTCGACATTGGAGAAGTGGCGCAGCCCCGGCAGCATCACGAGTTCGGCCCCGGCGATTGCGTCCCGGAGCTCCTCCGCGCGCACAGGCGGCGTTACCGGATCGTCGCCGGCTCCCAGCACCAGCACCGGGCAGGAGATGCGGTCCAGCCGGTCCAGATAGTCGAGCTCCGCAACGGCCGAGGTTCCGGCCAGATAGCCGGTGATGTCCGTCGCCGTGAAGGCATCGCGGACGGCGGCATAGTCCGATCCGGCGGCGTCGGCATAAGCATCGGAGAACCACAGCTTGTGGGTCATGTCCCACACCGGCGCCATGCCCGATGCGCGCACGACCGCCTGCCGCTCTTTGACCCATTGGCGGTACCAGGGCGTCGCGCGCGCCATCGTGTTGCAGAGCGCCGCCGCCCGCACGCGGTCGGGATGCCCGATGGCGACGCCCTGCCCGATCATGCCGCCGGTGGAAATGCCGACCCAGATGACCTGCTTTATGCCCAGCTGGTCCATGACGCCCACGGCATCGGCGACGAAGCCGTCCAGCGAATAGGGCCCTTCCGGGGCATCGCTCGCGCCGTGGCCGCGCCAGTCGTAAAGCAGCAGCCGGTAGCGGCCGGAAAGCGCCGGCACCTGGCGGTCCCACAGGCGGTGGCTGGTGCCCATGGCGTGCGCCATCATCACCACCGGCCCGTCCGCCGGTCCTTCCCAGCGGTAGAAGAAGCGGTTTCCGCCAGCCTCGACATGGCCCTCGGTCATCGGTCGATCCTGTAGGCCTCGACCTTTTCCGGGTCGAGCCGGATGCCGAAACCGGGCCGGTCCGACACATGCAGGCGCCCGTCCCTGAGCTCGGGCGGATCGAGCCACATGCCCGGCCATATCGGGTCGCGCTCCGGGTCCGCAAAGCATTCCACCGCGAAGCTGTTGGAGGTACCGGCCAGCAGGTGAAGGGCAATCTGCGGTTCCTCGTGGTGGGTCATCCGCACATCGTGCAGCCGGCAGACCGCGGCCGCATCCAGCCATGCCGTCGGCCCGCCCGATTCCGAGGCGTCGATATTGACCATATCGACCGCGCCCGCCTCCACGAGCCGGCGCGCGCCATGCGCGGTGATCTCGCTCTGGCCGGCATTGATCGGAATCGAGGTCGCGTTGCGCAGGGCCGCCATCGCCGACACGTCGTCGAACCAGTGGCACGGCTCTTCGAACCAGGCGATGTCGAGCGGCTCCACCAGCCGCGCAAAGCGTTCGGCGCTGCGCCGGTCCCAACCCCGGTTCGCGTCCACCGCCAACATGAAGTCCGGGCCGGCGCCTTCCCGGCACGCGATTACGCGCTCCGCGTCCTCTTCCGGCGTGAGGCCGCCGACCTTCACCTTGCAGCCCGCCATGCCCCACCCCCGGAGCTGGCGCATTTCCCGACCCAGATCGTCCAGCGTCTTGCCGTCCTCGTAGTAGCCGCCGATCGAGAAGATCAGCAGCGAGTCGCGCGCACCGCCCATCAGGCGCGCCACGCTGACCCCATAGATACGGCCGAGCCCGTCCCAGACCGCGCTGTCCACGCATGCAATCGCCTCCAGCAAGAGCTTGGGAGCCATGGCCGCGGCGGGCACGCGGGCGAACATCGCATCGTATATCCGCCGCCAGTCGCGAATGTCCCGCCCGACCACCAGCGGCGCCAGCACCTCTTCCACCAGCCGGGCGATCTCCCGGCCCTCGGAGCGGTTGTCGCCGTTATAGACTTCCGCCGTAGGCCCGTCCCTGACCGTGAGCCGCGTGATGACCGTGCAGCGGGTCGGCACGGCATAGGTGCTGCCGCCGAAGACCCGGGACAGCGGAATCTCTATCGGGATGGCTTCGATTCGCTCGACGATCATGGCTCGCCGCCTCCGGCGCAAAGGGAACGGGCGGGAGTTTGCAAGCTGGCATGCGGCCTGTCTAATGGCCGCATGAGCGGGGCGGCGGCAGGGGGCATCACTTTAGGAACCTGCTACCGGTTTTTCGTTCCGCTCATTTTCATGACCGAACTCAACATGATCTCGAAGTCGGTCATCAACGCCTTCCTCGCGCGCATGGACGACAGCAGCATCGTGCTCGCGGCCTTCCACAGCGCATTCACCCTTTACTATTCCATCGCCAGCGGCACGGAAGTCTGCTCGCTGCTGACGCTTTCCTACCTGCGCAGCCGCCGCGCGCTTGCCCATCTGCTGCGTTTCATGGGCGTCATCGTGGCGGTCCCCTGGGCCGTCGCGCAGGTGCTCGCCTTCACGCCCGTCGGCGATTTTGCGTTCCAGACACTGTTCGGAATCAGCGATGCCGCGGTTGCCGAGGCCAAGACGGCGACCTTCCTGCTGTCGCTCAGTGCCCCGATCCTGATCTGCCGGTCGGTCGCCTTCGGCCTGCTGATGATGGGCCAGAAGACGATCTTCATCACCTGGGCGACCGTCGCGCGGCTGGGCTCGCTCGCCGGCTCGCTCGTCGTGCTGCCGCTGGCGCTGGAGGGAGCCGCGGTGGGTGCCGGCGCGCTGGTCTTCGCCATGTTCAGCGAGACTGTGGTGGCGGTCTTCTTCGCCCGGCGTATCTATGCCGGACTGCCGGAGCACGGCGAAACGCCGCCGACCGTGAGGGCGCAATGGCGTTTCTCATGGCCGCTCATGCTGAATACCTCGGCCGAGATGGGCATGGTCTTCGCCATCAGCGTGTTCCTCGGCCGTCTTCCGGACCCCGACCTGGCGCTCGCCGCGTTCGCGATCGTATATGGCCTGGCGGGCCTGATGCTCAGCCCGCTGCGCAACCTGGTGCAGAGCGCCCAGACGCTCGTGCGCCTGCCCGGCGACCGGCGCGTCATGATGAAATTCGCAGGACAGCAGATGCTGTTCTTCGGGGCTGTCGCCCTGCTCCTGTTCCACACGCCGCTGGACAGTCTCGTGCTTTCGGATGCCATGGGCCTGGAGCCGGCGCTGAATGCCTATTGCGCCCCGGCGATGCAGGCGGCGTTCCTCATGGCCGCGTTCTGGGGCCTGTCGGCGGTGTTTCGCGGCCTTCTGGCGGGCGCGAGGGTCACCGGCGCGCTCGCCGTCTCGGGCATCGCCCGCGTATCCGCCGCCACGCTGGTTGCGGCGACCTCCCTGCTGCTGCCCGGCGGAAACGGGGCCGTCATCGGGCTGGCCGCCTGGATGGCCGGCTACGGCGCGGAGGCCGCAATTCTGGCAATCCGCGTGCGCCGCCTCGGACCTCCCGGTTAGCCGGGCTGTTCCTCTTCGACTGCCTCCTCGGGGACTTCGCGAACGACGAGCGTCACGCCGTCCACCTCCACGACTGTCACTTCGGTGTCGGCCGGGAGTTCGCCGTCGGGCGACGCCAGGCGGAGCGCCCACATCGTGTCCCCGATCCGTATCCGGCCGCGGCCGCTGACGGTCGCATCGCGCAGCGTGGCGCGCGTGCCGACCATGCTGCGGCCGCGCCGGTTCAGGGTCGGATGGTCGGTCGGCCCCTGCCTGGACGCCACGAAACGGCGACCCAGGAAGATCGCGGCCACCGACAGGACGGCGAAGACGACCAGCTGAACCTGCCAGCCCATGTCCGGAAGGGCGGCCAGCAGCAGGCCCGTCAGGACGCCGGCGATCCCGAGCCAGAGGAAGACGACGCCCGGAACCAGGATTTCCACCAGCATCAGCAATACGCCGACAGCCAGCCAGTGCCAGTAGGAAATATCCTCGAACGCAAACCCTTCCATCGGCCCGGCCTCAGGCGCCGGAACCGGAAGGCGGCACCGAGCTTCCGCGGCGCGGGACGGGCGGATCCGAATCCCCGTCCTTGCCGAAGGCTTCCCTCGCGATCTCGGTGAGGCCCGCAAGCGCGCCGATCACGCCGGAGGCCTCGAGCGGCATCAGCACGACCTTCTGGTTGCGGGCGCTGGCAATGCCCTCCAGCGCCGTGACGTATTTCTGGGCGACGAAATAGTTGATCGCCTGGACATTGCCCTCCCCGATGGCTTTAGAGACCATTTCGGTGGCGCGGGCCTCCGCCTCGGCCTCGCGTTCGCGCGCTTCGGCATCCCGGAACGCCGCCTCACGCCGGCCTTCCGCATCGAGGATCGCAGCCTGCTTCTGCCCCTCGGCGCGAAGGATTTCCGCCTGCCGGACACCCTCCGCCTCCAGGATGACCGCGCGCTTCTCCCGCTCGGCCTTCATCTGCCGCGCCATGGCATCCACCAATTGGGCGGGCGGCGTGATGTCCTTGATCTCGATGCGGGTGATCTTGACGCCCCAGGGCGCGGTCGCCTCGTCCACTACCTTCAGCAGCTCGGCGTTGATCTTGTCGCGCTGCGACAGCAGCTCGTCCAGGTCCATCGAGCCCATGACCGTCCGGATGTTGGTCATCGTCAGGTTGAGGATCGAGATTTCGAGGCGGCGCACCTCGTAGGACGCCTTCACCGCGTCAAGGATCTGGAAGAACACCACCCCGTCAACGGTCACCATCGCATTGTCGCGGGTAATGATCTCCTGCGACGGCACGTCGGTCACCTGCTCCATCACGTTCTGGCGCTGGCCGATGCGGTCCACGAGGGGCACGATCAGGTGCAGGCCCGGCGCGAGCGTCCGCGTATAGCGCCCGAACCGCTCCACCGTGAACTCGAAACCCTGCGGAACCGTCTTCACGCCCATGAAGACGAGCGCCACGGCAAAGACCAGCACCACTATGACGAACACCGAAAAGGGCGCTAGTCCCGGGAAGGAATCGATCATATCGCCAGACTCTCCAGTGGACCGGCAGGCGTCTTGCGCAACCGCGGGCACAATAATCGAACGCAGTCGGATAGAACAGGCCCAACCGCTGCATAAGCCGGTTCACAGCCGCATTTTTTCCTTTGCGCCGCGGATCGCTTCCCAGATGCGGAACGGCGTCGCCGCGCCCTCGAAGTTCCGCACGCCGAGCGGCGCCAGCGCATCGAGAATGGCGTTGGTGACGGCGGGATATCCGGCGACGGCGCCGGCCTCCCCGCAGCCCTTTACGCCCAGCGGATTGGTCGTGCATCGCGTGGGCGTGAACGCGACATCGAAAGACGGCAGGTCGTCGGCGCGTGGCATGGCGTAGTCCATGAAGGAGCCGGTAAGCGGCTGACCCGACCCGGCGTCGAACACCGCCTCTTCCAG
>JAJECZ010000192.1 GCA_022821735.1 Alphaproteobacteria bacterium
GCGGGCGGGCTCCACCCAGCCCCGGTTGACCAGCACCGGTACCGCCGCGCCCGAAGGCCGGAAGGGCGCCAGCACGTCGAAACCCGCGCGCCCGTTCCAGGTCCGGCTCTGGAGCAGCAGTTCGGGTTCTTCCCACGCACCCTTGAGGCTGACGCGGCGCCAGGCGTCGCCGGGGCCGACGCCGGCGAGCGACGTCATGGGAGGTTCGGCGACGCGCTCCGCCGCCCGGTCGATCAGCTCGCGCTTCCACTCCCGCCGGTCCAGCTGCCAGACGCCGAGGCCGATCAGGACCGCCAGCGCCGGCAGGACGAACAGGATGAACGGGACGCGCCGCCGGATGGCCTAGCTGCCCCAGATATAGACGACCGAGAACAGGAACAGCCAGACGACATCGACGAAATGCCAGTACCAGGCCGCCGCCTCGAAACCGAAATGCTGGTCGGGCCGGAAATGCCCCTTGATCGCCCGGAACAGGCAGACGGTCAGGAAGCAGGTGCCGATGATGACATGGAAGCCGTGGAAGCCCGTCGCCATGAAAAAGGTGGAGGGATAGATGCCCTCGCGGAAGCCGAAGGCGGCATGGCTGTATTCGAACACCTGGCAGCCGGTGAACAGCACGCCGAGCGCGACCGTGCAGGCGAGGCCCTGGATCAGCCCCGCCCGGTCGCCGTGCAGCAGCGAGTGGTGGGCCCAGGTGACGGTGACGCCGGACAGCAGCAGGATGAGCGTGTTCAGGAACGGCAGCCCGAACGCCTCGAAGGGCACGACGCCGGCGGGCGGCCACACGCCGCCGGTCGCCTCGATCCGGCCCGGCATCTCCTCCGCGCCGAAGAACAGCGCACCGTCGAAGAACGCCCAGAAGAAAGCGGAGAAGAACATCACCTCCGACGCGATGAACAGCGCCATGCCGAAGCGGAGCCCGATCTGCACCGGCTTGGTGTGATGGCCCTCATGCTCCGCCTCGCGGATCACGTCGCGCCACCAGACGGCCATCGTGGCGAGGATGAGGACCAGGCCGATCGCCATGACCCAGACCACCCCGTCATGCATGAACAGCACCGTGCCCATGGTCGCGAGGAACGCCCCCAAGGCGCCGATCAGCGGCCAGGGGCTCGGATCGACCAGATGGTAGGGGTGCTTCTGGACGTGGCTATCCGCCATGGGTCTGCTCCCGGTTGGTCAGGGCGGCGGCGCTGACGCCGCCATTCGTAACGTTCGCCGCGTTCGGCGCGGCGGCGTTAACGCCGCCATTCGCAATATTCGCGGCGCCAACGCCGCCATTCGTATCATTCGCGGCGGCCCGCTTCTGCGCCGCTTCGTCGCCTGACGGCTCTTCGTCCGACCTGAAAAAGGTGTAGGACAGCGTGATCGTCCCGACATCGCGGACATTCGGGTCTTCGGCGATTTCGGGGTCCACGAAAAAGGAAACCGGCATGTCGGCGCTTTCGCCGGGGCCCAGCCGCTGCTCGGTGAAGCAGAAACAGTCGATCTTGCTGAAATAGGCGCCCGCCTTGAGCGGCGTGACGTTGAACGTCGCCGCGCCGGTCACGGCTTCGTCGCCCAGATTCTCGGCCCGGTAGAAGGCGAGCGCCGGTTCGCCTACCCGGACCGTGACCGCACGTTCGACCGGGCCGAAGCGCCAGTCGAGGTCGGGCGCGATATCGGCATTGAAGCGGATTTCGATGCTGGGCGCGTCCGCCGCCGCCTGCGGAGCCTCCGCCGCTATGCCGGGCGTGCCGCCGAAACCGGTGACCTGGCAGAACAGCCGGTAGAGCGGGGCCGACGCCCAGGCGAGCGCGCCCATAGCCAGCGGCACCGCCACGAGGGCGGCCGCGATGCGCCGGTTGCGGCGGCGGTCAGCCATGGCTCACCCGCCCCCCATCCGAACCACGCTCACCGCATAGACCACGACCACGAAGGCCAGCAGCGCCACGAGCAGGACCCGGTTCTTGAAGCGCCGGCGGCGTTCTCTTTCGGAAAGGTCCGCCATTCATAGCCCCAGGGCCCGGTCCGCGAGCATGGCGAAAAAGAGCGCCGCCAGATAGACGAGCGAGAAACCGAACAGCGACCTCGCGCTCGCATCGTCGGCGCGCCTCCTGACGACGAGCGCCCGGCGCAGGAACTCGACGCCGAGTACGGCCGCCGCCGCGCCGTAAAGCCAGCCGAGCCCGCCCGCCAGCACCGGCGCGAGGCCGAGCGGAGCCAGCACCCCGCTGTAGATCACGATCTGCCGCCGGGTCTCCTTCGCGCCGGCCGTCACCGGCAGCATCGGCACGCCGGCGGCGGCGTAGTCGCCCGAGCGGGTGAGCGCGAGCGCCCAGAAATGCGGCGGCGTCCACACGAAGACGATGGCGAACAGGCAGAGCGGTGTCAGCGCGAGATCGCCCGTGACCGCGGCCCAGCCGATCACCGGCGGGATCGCCCCGGCCGCGCCGCCGATCACGATGTTCTGCGGCGTGCGGCGCTTCAGCCAGATCGTATAGACGAAGACGTAGAAGGCGATGGTGAGCGCCAGCAGGCCGGCGGCGAGCCAGTTGACGGCGAGCCCCATCATGCCGACCGCGCCTGCCGACAACAGGATGCCGAAGGCGAGCGCATCGTCCGGCTCGATGAGGCCCCGCGGCAGCGGCCGGGCGCGCGTGCGCTCCATTACAGCGTCGATGTCGCGGTCGTACCACATGTTCACCGCGCCGGAGGCCCCGGCGCCGGCAGCGATGCACAGCACGGCGACCGCCGCCAGCAGAGGATGCAGCGAGCCCGGCGCGATAGCCATGCCGACCAGCCCGGTGAACACGACCAGCGACATGACACGCGGCTTCAGCAGCGCAAGATAGTCGCCGACGCTGGCGGTCGGTGCAAAACCGGCGGTTCCTGCTGTGGACGCGTCGCTCACGGGTTCGGTCGATCCTCCGGCGCTGCGGGGAGTCGGGGACGGACGCTAGTGCGCGTACTCGTCCTTGATCTCCGGGACTTCATCGAAGGTGTGGAAGGCCGGCGGCGACGGCACGGTCCACTCCAGCGTGGTCGCGCCCGGACCCCAGTAATTCTCCGCCACCCGGCGCCCGCTGGTCAGCGTGTAGACCAGCAGCAGCACGAACAGGATCGCGCCGGCGAAGGACAGGTAGGCGCCGAAAGACGAGACCATGTTCCAGCCCGCATAGGCGTCCGGATAGTCCGGATAGCGCCGCGGCATTCCCTGCAGTCCCAGGAAGTGCTGCGGGAAGAAGGTGAGGTTGACGCCGATGAAGGTGATCCAGAAGTGCAGCTTGCCGATCCACTCCGGATATTGCCGCCCGCACATCTTGCCGAGCCAGTAATACATGCCGGCGAAGATGGCGAACACGGCGCCGAGCGAGAGGACGTAGTGGAAATGCGCGACCACATAGTAGGTGTCGTGCAGCGCCATATCGACGCCTGCATTGGCGAGCACCACGCCCGTCACGCCGCCGAGCGTGAACAGGAAGATGAAGCCCAGCGCCCAGAGCATCGGCGTGTCGAAGCGCAGCGAGCCGCCCCACATGGTCGCGATCCAGGAGAAGATCTTGATGCCCGTCGGCACGGCGATGACCATCGTCGCGGCGGTGAAATAGGCCCGCGTATCGACGTCCATGCCCACCGTGTACATGTGGTGCGCCCAGACGATGAAGCCGACGAAGCCGATGGCGACCATGGCGTAGGCCATGCCGAGATAGCCGAAGACCGGCTTGCGCGAGAAGGTGGAGACGATCTGGCTCACGATCCCGAAGCCCGGCAGGATCATGATGTAGACCTCGGGATGGCCGAAGAACCAGAACAGGTGCTGGAACAGGATCGGGTCGCCGCCGCCCTCATAGTTGAAGAAGGAGGTGCCGAAGTTCCGGTCGGTCAGCAGCATGGTGATGGCGCCGGCCAGCACGGGCAGCGACAGCAGCAGCAGGAAGGCCGTCACCAGGATCGACCAGACGAACAGCGGCATCCTGTGCAGCGTCATGCCCGGCGCGCGCATGTTGAAGATCGTGGTGATGAAGTTGATCGCGCCCAGGATCGACGACGCGCCGGCGAGATGCAGCGCGAAGATCGCCATGTCCACCGACATGCCGGGATGGCCGATGCTGGACGACAATGGCGGATAAACCGTCCAGCCGGTGCCCGCGCCGATGTCCAGCACGGCAGACAGCAGCAGCAGGATGAAGGCCGGGACGATCAGCCAGAAGCTGATATTGTTCATCCGCGGGAAGGCCATGTCGGGCGCGCCGATCATGATCGGCACGATCCAGTTGCCGAAGCCGCCGATCAGCGCCGGCATGACCACGAAGAACACCATGATCAGGCCGTGCGCGGTGATGAAGACGTTCCAAAGCTGGCCGTCCATCTGGCCGTCCGGGCCGACCAGGAGCTGCGCGCCGGGCTCGGCGAGCTCCATGCGCATGATGACCGAGAAGGCGCTGCCGATCACGCCCGCGACGATGGCGAACAGCAGGTAGAGCGTGCCGATGTCCTTGTGGTTGGTCGAGAAGAACCAACGCACGAAGAAGCCGGGTCGGTGGTCGTGATGGTCGTCGGCGGCGGCATAAGCCATGGGACGGGCCCTCCGGCTCCTGTTCAGCGGGCGTCGAGGCTGGCCATGCGGACCGGCGCCTCACCGGCAGGCGCGTCGCCCGCCTTCGCATATTCCTCGCGCGCCTTCACGACCCAGGCGTCGAACTCCTCCTGGCTGACGGCGCGCACCTCGATCGGCATGTATCCGTGGCCGGTGCCGCAAAGCTCGGAGCACTGGCCGTAATAGACGCCCTCCTTCTCGATCCGCATCCAGGTCTCGTTGACGCGGCCGGGCACGTTGTCGAGCTTGACCCCCGCGGCCGGCAGCGCCCAGGCGTGGAGCACGTCGGAGGAGGTGAACAGCACCCGGATGTTCTTGTTCACCGGCACATAGACCGGGTTGTCCACCGAGAGCTGGCGCACCTGGCCCTTGGAGGGGTCGATCTCCTCGTCCGGGATGATGCTGCTGTCGAACTCGAAATCGCCGTGGTCCGGATACTGGTAGGACCAGTACCACTGCCGCCCGATGGTCTTGAGCGTCATGTCGGCCTGCTCGATGCGGTCGTTCTCGTACATGATCCGGAAGGACGGGATGGCGATCAGCACGAGGATCACGGTCGGGATCGCCGTCCAGAGCACCTCGACCAGCGTGTTGTGCGTCCTGCGGCTCGGCTCCGGGTTGCGGCTCTCGCGGAAGCGGAAGATGACATAGGCCATCAGCCCCAGCACGAACAGCGTGATGACCGTGATGACGGGCAGCAGGATGATGTCGTGGAACCAGGCGATGTTTTCCATCGTCGGCGTGACGGCTTCCTGGAAGCCCAGGCCCCACGGCTCCGGCTGGCCTGCCGATGCGCCGCCGGCCGCCATGCCGGAAAGCAGGACGGCGGCGCCGGAAGCGGCGAACTTGTGCATGGCGGGCGGTCCTCCAACGTCCTCGACCGGGGCCTGTCATAGCCCGGATTGCGGGCCTTGTAGAGACCGCCCCGACAATAAAAGCGGCCGCGCGCGCCTTTTATGCGACCCGTTGTCCCAAGTTTCCCCGCCCTGCTGTAGACTCCGCCTCCCCGCACCCGCCCAAGGAGCGCCGCCAGCCCCATGACTTCCGCCGATTCTTCCGCCCTTCCCCGCCCCGCCGCGCTGGAGGAGACGGAGGCCGTCTTCTTCGAGCGCGCGCACCTCGACCGGGCCGCCGCCGAACGCATCCTCGACGACACGCTCCGGGGCGCCGACGACGGCGAGCTCTACCTGCAATACGCCGTCTCGGAGGGTCTGACCCTCGACGACGGGCGGCTTGCCGGGGCCACCTACGACATCTCCCAGGGGTTCGGGCTGCGCGCCGTCGCCGGGGAGACGACCGGCTACGCCCATGCCGCGAGCCTGGACGAGCCGGCGCTGCGCCGCGCGGCCGAGGCCGTGCGGGCGGTCTCCTCGGGGCACGGCGGCGCGCTGGCGCTGCCCCCGGCGGCGGCCAACCGGCGGCTCTACGGCCCGGAGAACCCGCTGGACGCGCCGGGTTTCGCGGAGAAGGCGGCGCTGCTCTCCCGCATCGACGCCTATGCGCGCGCCGCCGACCCGCGCGTGGTGCAGGTGACGGCGTCGGTGGCGGGCACCTGGCAGGCGGTCCGCATCCAGCGCGCCGGCGGCGAGGCGGCGGCGGACATCCGCCCGCTGGTGCGCGTGAACGTGCAGATCGCGGTCAGCGCACCGGACGGACGGGTGGAGACCGGCTCTCATGGATGCGGCGGCCGGGTCGGGTTCGACGCCTTCCTGGAGGAGGCGGCCTGGAAGGCGCAGGTGGACGAGGCGCTCCGCCAGGCGCTGGTCAAGATCGACGCGGCGCCTGCGCCCGCCGGCGAGATGACCGTTGTGCTCGGCCCCGGCTGGCCCGGCGTCATGCTGCACGAGGCGGTCGGCCACGGGCTCGAGGGCGACTTCAACCGCAAGGGCACGAGCGCGTTTGCCGGCCTTGTCGGCGAGCGCGTGGCGGCGCCGGGCGTGACCGTGGTGGACGATGGCGGGCTGGAGGACCGGCGCGGCTCGCTCACCGTCGATGACGAGGGCACCCCCGCGGCCCGCAACGTGCTGATCGAGGACGGCATCCTGAAGGGCTTCCTGCAGGACCGGCTGAACGCGCGGCTGATGGGGGTCGAGCCGACCGGCAACGGCCGGCGCGAGTCCTTTGCGCACGCGCCGCTGCCGCGCATGACCAACACCTTCATGCTGGCCGGGGACCGCGAGCCGGAGGAGGTGATCGCGTCCGTGGACCGGGGCCTGTTCGCGGTGCAGTTCGGCGGCGGCCAGGTGGACGTGACCAGCGGCAAGTTCGTCTTCTCGGCGACCGAGGCGTATCTTGTCGAGGGCGGCAAGGTGACGGCCCCGGTGCGCGGCGCGACGCTGATCGGCAACGGCCCGGACGCGCTCACCCGCGTCGGCATGATCGGCAACGACCTCAAGCTCGACGACGGCGTCGGCACCTGCGGCAAGGCGGGCCAGTCCGTCCCCGTCGGCGTCGGCCAGCCCACCTTGCGCATCGACGCCATGACCGTCGGCGGCATGGCGGGCTGAGGGAGATGCCGGACCTTGCCTGGCCGGTGGACCTCGAACCGCAGCCCGACGGAACCGTCCTCGTGTCGTTCCCGGACATTCCGGAGGCGCTGACCGAAGGCGATACGGAGGAGGAGGCGCTGGCCGAAGCGCAGGACTGCCTGGCAGCCGCGCTGGAAGGCTATGTCAAGTGCCGTCGCCCCCTGCCCCGGCCGTCCCCGGCCTGCGGCCGTCCGCTGGTCGCGCCGCCGGCCCCGCTCGGCCTCGGAATGGCCCTCTATGGCGCGTTGTCCCGCGCTCGCACTTGAAGGAGTCGGCGCATGACCGAGTCCGCCAGCGTCGGGAGCTTCGACTATGTGATCGTGGGCGGGGGCTCGGCGGGGTGCGTGCTGGCGAACCGGCTGTCCGAGGACGCGCGCAACCGGGTGCTGCTGCTGGAGGCCGGCGGGCGCGACAACTACATCTGGATCCGCATCCCCGTCGGCTACCTCTACACCCAGAACAACCCGCGCACCGACTGGTGCTTCGCCACCGAGGCGGAGCCCGGCCTGAACGGGCGCACGGTCCCCTATCCGCGCGGCCGGGGGCTCGGCGGCTCCTCGTCGATCAACGGCATGGTCTACATGCGCGGCCAGGCCCGCGACTATGACGGCTGGGCGCAGATGGGAAACCGCGGCTGGTCCTGGGACGAGGTGCTGCCCTGGTTCCGCAAGTCCGAAGGTCATTTCGGCCCGCCGGACGAGTTCCACGGCACGGGCGGCGAGTGGCGGGTGGAGCAGCCCCGGGTCGGCTGGGAAATCCTCGACGCCTTCCAGCGCGCCTGCGCCGATATCGGCCTGCACCCCACGCCCGACTTCAACGACGGCGACAATGAGGGCACCGGCAAATTCATGGTCAACCAGCGCGGCGGCACCCGCTGGAACACCGCGCGCGGCTTCCTGAAGCCAGCGGAGAAGCGCCCGAACCTGACCGTGCTGACCGGCGCCCGCGCGCGGCGCATCCTGTTCGACGGCCGGCGCGCAAGCGGCCTGGAATTCCGCCGCAAGGGCCGGGACGAACGGGCGGAGGTCGCGGGCGAACTGGTCCTCGCGGCGGGCGCCATCGGCTCGCCGCATCTGCTGCAGGTCTCCGGCGTCGGGCCGGGCGCGCTGCTGCAGGAGAAGGGCGTGGCGGTGCACCACGAGCTTGCGGGCGTCGGCGGCAACCTCCAGGACCACATGCAGATCCGCATGGCGTTCCGGGTCTCCGGCGTGGACACGCTCAACCGGCGCGCGAACAGCCTCTGGGGCCGGCTCGGCATGGGGCTGGAATACATCCTGTTCCGGCGCGGGCCGCTCACCATGGCGCCGAGCCAGCTGGGCGTCTTCGCGAAGTCCGA
>JAJECZ010000366.1 GCA_022821735.1 Alphaproteobacteria bacterium
CTGCTGGTTCAGGACAGGCGTACCCTGCGCATGCTGGGCGCAGCGAAGCTCGCCTTCTGAATCCGGACCGGAACGGGCTCCGCGTCCTGGAATTAGAAATAATTCCTTATCAGGGGTTGCATTCTTAAAATCCGTGATACAATAGGCGCAGAAGGGCGGCTTCCGGGCCGCCTTTCGGCTTTTCTGCAGAAAGCGACCGGCTGGGGGCCGAAAAAAACCCGGCGTAAACGGACGCGAGACGGCGGGCGCGCAACGCGCGCGGACGGGCGAGCGCGCGTCACGCGCGAAACAGGGTCCCGCTGCCCGGGCGGCGGCGCCAACGCCGCCATCTGCAATGTTCGCCGCGTTCAACGCGGCGGCGGGGAGAACGGAGCGGAGACGGACGGAAAGGAGAGACCATGCCGAAAACGGGAAGCAGGGGAAACCGGATGGAATACCCGGAGCGCCCGCTGCCAGCCGCTGGAACATGACAAAACATGACATTCCGCAGCCGGAACATGACAAAACATGACACATCATGACATCGCGCGGAGGGTGGCGGCGCAGCGTCAGGAAAGGGCGGGGCCGCCGGGCCTCGCCCTAGACGCCGGAGCGCACCTTCGGGATCACCTCTTCGGCGAGCATCGCCATCTCGTCCAGCACCATGCTTTGCGGCATGCCGGGATACTGGATGCCGAATACGAAATGGTTGATACCGAAGCGGTGGATATAGCCGATAATCTGTTCCGCGACCTCGTCGGGCGAGCCGAACAGGAACCGGTCTTTCAGCAGGTCCTCGTAGTCCTGCCCGAAATCGCCGTCGCCTTCCGGCATCACCTTGTCCTGGCCCCACTCCTTGTAGGCGCGGTATTTCGCCATCAGGTAGGGTTCGGCGGTGCGGATGGCCTCCTCGCGCGACCGGCCCACCACGACCTCGCGCATCATCGGCAGCTCCTCCGGCATCGGCTTGCCGGCCTTGTCGAGGGCGCGCTTGTACACCTCCATCTGCCGGGCGGTCGTAGCCACCGTGTTGTGCGGGTTGATGAACCAGGCGTCCGTCAGCCGGGCGGCGCGCTCGATCGCGCGGTCGGCATTGGCGCCGACCCAGACGGGCGGCGTCGGCTTCTGGACCGGCTTGACGGTGCAGGCGGCGTCTATGAGCTCGAAATGCGAGCCCTTCATGGTGACGCGCTCCTCGGTCCACAGCCGCCGGATCGCCTCCAGGTTCTCGACGAAACGCGGCACGGCGTCCTTCTGCGTCGTGCCGAACGCCCGGAATTCCACTTCCCGGTAGCCGAGCCCGATGCCGAAGATGAGCTTGCCGCCGCTCATGACGTCGAGATTGGCGAAGGTCTCCGCGACGTCGAGCGGCTTGTGCAGCGGCAGCAGGCAGATGCCGCAGAGCAGGCGCAGCGACGGGCATTCCCCGCTCATGCGGGCCAGGAACGGGACCTGCTGGAAATCCATCAACGGCCAGGAGCTGTAATGCGAGCCCTTCATGATGGAGTCGAATTTGAGCCGTTCGGCGGCGCGGGCCTGCTCGACCAATTCGTCCCAATGCAGCTTCGGGTCGTCTCCGATGGGGAACTGGCCCCGGTTCATGATCCCGAACTGAAGCGCTGTCATTTATCCCTCTCCTCCCCGGCGGCGCATAACGCCGCCATTCGTTACTTCGCCGCGTTCCGCGCGACGGCGCATAACGCGCCGCCATTTGTCAGTTCGCCGCGTTTCACGCGGCGGCGAGGCGCGCCGGTATGTCCGTGCCGTTCAGCCATTCGAGCGCCCGACAGACGCCGCCCTGCGCAAGCAGCATGCGCAAATCCTCGGGCTTGTCCACATCGAGGGCGATACCGGGCAGCCCCGCGACGATACGCGGCTCGATGCCGAGCGCCCCTGCTTCGGCCTTGTGCGGCTCGAAGCTGTCATGGCCGAAATGGAACGGGATGATGTCGGGCGGCGAGCAGGCCATGCAGTTGGTCCCCCTGCCGTCGGCTGCGGGCGTCATGGTCACCGCCGGGGCCGGACCGTGGGCGGCCAGGACCCGGTCGATTTCCGCGGGCGAGACAAGCGGCACATCGCCCGGCAGCGCCAACGCGGCACCGGCCCCGACCCTGGCGAGCGCGGCCACCGCGTCGCTTACGGCAGGGCTCTGGCCCCGGTTCTTCCTTTCTTCCAGGACCGCGGCTCCGTATTTTTCCGCGAGCCCTTGCGCCCAGGTGTCGCGGGTAACGACGACCGTTCCCTCCAGACCTTCGGCGGCGGACAGTGCGGCCAGGACATCCTCTGCCATGGCCCGGAACAATTTCTGTCGCTCCTCATGTGTCAGCGCCGGCGCCAGCCTCGTTTTCGCGTATTCCGGATTCTTGAGCGGCAGAACGCCCCAGGCAGATCCCGCCGTAACATTCCTTAACAAAGTGTGACTTGTAGAGCCGTGAAACACCTCGTTATGGTCTCCTTACCGATTCGCCAGTTTGGGACGCCATATTACAACGCAATGAGTGAACGAGAGGGAAAACCGGTCGAACGTCTTTCGAGATGGGTGGATCGCGGACAGCGCACTTTACGGGCGTCGATTGCGTGCGAAGGCATAGGAATCCATAGCGGGCGCAAGGTGCATTTGACTCTCGGACCGGCCCCTGCGGGACATGGGTTTGTATTCCGGCGCCTCGATATTGCGGGCGATGCCGCTGTGGTGCCTGCGCGATGGGACATGGTCGTCGATACGACGCTATGCACGGTGTTGTCCAACCAATACGGTGTCGGCATAAGCACGCCGGAACATGTTTTGGCGGCGTTGGCCGGCGCCGGGATCGACAATGCCACAATTGAGGTCGATGCATCGGAATTGCCGATTATGGACGGCAGTTCGGACGACTTCACCTTCCTGATCGGATGCGTCGGCGTCCGGCCCCAGCCTTCCCGGCCGCGGCGTCGGATTGAGGTTCTGAAACCGGTCCAGGTGCAGGACGGCAAGAGTTGGGCCCGGTTGCTGCCGTCGGACCGGTTCGAGGTCTCCTGCACGATCGACTACGATCATCCCCATGTCGGCGTCCAGCGTTTCGATTTCGATTCGGCGCGCCAGACATTTTCGGAGACGGTCGGAAGGGCGCGCACTTTCGGATTCCTCCATGAACTGGAGTGGATGCGCGCGCGCGGCTATGCCAAGGGCGCTACTCTGGACAATGCTGTGGCGATCTCGCCGAACGGCGTAATGAACGATGGCGGTCTGCGCTACCCCGACGAGCTGGTGCGCCACAAGGTGCTTGACGTTATCGGCGACTTCGCACTGGCGGGCGCTCCGGTTCTCGGCGCGTTCCAGGGTTTCAGGTCGGGTCACCGGCTCAATAATCTGGTGTTGCGGACGCTGTTCGCCGACGATTCGGCATGGAGATGGGAAGGCGCCGGGACCGAGGAGCAGCGGGTCGTCGCCTGAAGCTATGCTTCGGGGCGCGCTTGGCATAAACTGAAGTCGCCTTTCCCGTTGCCATGAGGGTGCTGTGAGTCGGGCATACGGTCGTCTTTGGCGAAATATCCTCGTTGCTCTGTTCGTCGTCGGAACGCTCTCCGGATGCAGTACCGATGAGCGCGAGGAATATGTGGAGCGATCGGTGGAGGAGCTCTACAACAGTTCCATGGATGCGCTGCTGGAAGGCGATTTCGTCGTCGCTGCCGGGCGCTTCGACGAGGTGGAGCGCCAACACCCCTATTCGGTCTGGGCCACCAAAGCGCAGTTGATGGGGGCCTATGCCCATTATCAGGCAGATGAATACGACGAAGCGATCGCCGCTCTCCGACGCTATATCGAGCTTCATCCGGGCAACCCGGACGTGGCTTATGCGTACTATCTGACGGCGATCGCCCATTACGAACAGATCTCGGATGTCGGACGTGACCAGAGCCTGACGGGAAAGGCCCGGTCGTCGCTTGAGGCAGTGGTGCGGCGCTTCCCGGGCAGCGACTATGCGAATGACGCCCGCCTGAAACTCGACCTGACGCGCGACCATCTGGCCGGCAAGGAGATGAGCGTCGGGCGCTTTTATCTGCGGCAGGGCCATTTGCTGGCCGCGATCAACCGGTTCCGCATCGTGGTCGACGAATACCAGACAACCAGCCATGTGCCGGAAGCGCTGCACCGCCTGGCCGAAGCCTATACGGCCGTGGGTCTGGACGAGGAGGCGGTCAGGGCTGCCGCCGTGCTTCAGCACAACTATCCGGGCAACGAGTGGTACGTGGACAGTTACAGCCTCGTCGAAAAGGGTGAAGGCGGGCGGGAAGACGGCGACGAAGACTGGTTTTCGAGGAATTGGAATGCCGTGTTTGATCCGGAGAAGGTCGTTGGCGGCGGCGGCGGGCGCGCCGAAGAGCTGGCAAAAGAACTGGCGGAAAAGAGGGCGGCCGAAGATGAGGCTCTCAGGGAACGCGCCCGGCTACTGGAGCGGGAACGCACCGGAGGGAGAAGTGGAGCGCCGCAGCCGCCGGCCCAGACGCCTCCGGCGGCTCCCAAGGGATAACGCCCGGCCGCCATGCTGTGCGGGCTTGCTATCCGCAATGTGGTGTTGATCGAACGGCTGGAACTCTCTTTCGGACCGGGCCTCTCCGTGCTTACCGGCGAGACCGGCGCGGGCAAGTCGATTTTGCTGGATGCGCTCGGCCTGGCCCTGGGTGCGCGGGCCGATAGCGGGCTTGTCGGGGTTGGCTCGGACCGGGCAGATGTCGCTGCCTGTTTCGACGCGCCCCCGGAAGAGGCGGCAGCCACGCTTCGGGACCTGGAAATCGACGCGGCCGACGAACTGGTCCTGCGCCGCACATTGGGCCGGGATGGGCGGTCCCGCGCCTTCGTGAACGATACACCCGTTGCGGCCGGCCTGCTCCGGCGGCTGAGCCGGGAACTGGTCGAGGTCCACGGCCAGTTCGAGCAGCAGGGCCTGCTGGACGAAGCCTCGCATCGCGGCCTGCTCGACCGGTACGCCGGCCATGACGGTCTCGTAGGGGCCACAGCTGTCGCCTGGCAGGCGCGGGTCCGGGCGGAGGAGGCCGCGGCAGCGGCGCGCGAGGCCCTGGCGCGCGATCTGGCGGCCAGGGAAGAGCTGCAAGCCGAACTGGAGCTACTCGAGCTTCTGGCCCCTCGGCCCGGCGAGGAAGCCTGTCTGGTAACCCGCCGCCGCCGGATTCTGGCGCACAGGAAAATTCTGGAAGCGGCCACGGAAGCCCGCGCCCTTCTCGGAGACGATGCGGCAGCCCTGCTGCGCGGCGCTGCCCGCTCGCTTGCCCGTGCAGGTTCGGAGGCGGGCGGTCTCTTCGACGAGGCGCTGTCGGCGCTCGATCGGGCGACAATCGAGGCGGAGGAGGCGGAGCGGCTGGTGCAGGGGCTCGGCGACCGGATCGAGGAAGACGAGGCATCGGCGGATGCGGTCGAGGCCCGGTTGTTCGCGCTTCGTGACGTGGCTCGCAAGCATGATATGGAAGTCGAGGCGTTGCCGGGACTGCTCGACAATATGCGCCGGCGGGTCGAGGCGCTCGATGAGGCCGGCGGCCATGCGGCCGGGCTGGAGGAAGCGGCGGCGCGTGCAAGACTGGCCTTCGACCGGGCCGCGGCCGCCCTCACCGCCGGCCGTCGCGAGGCGGCTTCCGCTCTGGCGCAAGCCGTCAGGGGCGAACTGCCGCCTCTCAAGCTGGAGCGGGCGGCGTTCCGCGTGACGTTGGAGCCCGGCCCGGACGGGCCGTCGGGCGCAGACCGCGTGCGCTTCGAGGTCCGGACGAACGCCGGAATGCCGTACGGGGCCCTCGGCCGGATTGCTTCCGGTGGCGAACTCGCGCGATTCGCGCTGGCCCTGAAGGCGGCGCTTGCGGCCGAAAGCGGCCCGTCGATGATCTTCGACGAGGTGGATGCCGGGGTCAGCGGCGCGACGGCGGCGGCGGTAGGCGCGCGACTGGCGGCGCTCGGAGAGGCGGGCCAGGTACTGATTGTCACCCATACGCCCCAGGTGGCGGCGCGCGCTTCCCGGCACTTCCGGGTGTCCAAGAAAGGCGCGCGCACCTTTGTGGCCGAACTGGACGACGGCGGGCGCGAGGAAGAAATTGCGCGCATGCTGGCGGGTGCCGAGATAACCGGCGCGGCCAGGCGGGCCGCCCGTGCGCTTATCGTGGGCGAAGGCGAATGACGGACGATCCGGACCGGATGGAAGTGGGCGAGGCCGCCAGGGAAATGGCCCGCCTTGCTGCCGAGATCGCCGACCACGACGGGCGCTATCACGGCGCGGACGCGCCGACGATTTCGGACGCCGACTACGATGCACTGGTGCGCCGCTATACGGAACTGGAGACGCGCTTCCCGGACCGTGCGCCGGCCGATGCTCCGAGCCGGCGGGTCGGCTCCCGGCCCGCTGCGGGTTTCGAGAAGGTCGTCCATGCGCGTCCGATGCTGTCGCTGCGCAATGCCTTCGACGAGGGGGACGTCGGCGAATTCGTCCAGGGTGTGCGCCGTTTCCTCAATCTTGCGCCCGAAGCGCCGCTTGCCATGACGGCGGAGGCGAAGATCGACGGCCTTTCGATTGCGCTGCGATATGAAGACGGGCGGCTGGCGCAGGCGGCGACGCGCGGCGACGGGCGCGAAGGTGAAAACGTCACCCGCAACATCGAGACTGTCGAAAGCGTGCCGAAGCGCCTTTCGGGGCCGGCGCCCGACATTCTGGAAGTGCGCGGCGAAATCTACATGGCGCATGGCGAGTTCCGGCGGCTCAACGAGGAACGAGAGACCGAAGGCCTGCCGCTCTACGCCAACCCGCGCAATTCGGCTGCCGGGTCCGTGCGCCAGATCAACCCTGCGGTAACGGCGAAACGCCGCCTGCGCTTTTTTGCATACGGCTGGGGGGAGGTCAGCGAGCGCCCGGCCCAGACCCACGGCGCATGGCTCGAACGGCTCAGGGAGTGGGGCTTCGAGGTCGAGCCGAACGGGGCGCAGGCGGAAGACGCGGCCGGCCTCATCGACGCCCATCGGGCTATCGGAGAGTTGCGCTCGGCACTCGACTA
>JAJECZ010000146.1 GCA_022821735.1 Alphaproteobacteria bacterium
ATCGGGAAGATCAGGAAGGAGATGCCGTCCTGCTTCTTCGGCTCCTCGCTCGTGCGCACCAGGCAGACGATCCAGTCGGCATGGTGGGCGAGCGAGGTCCAGATCTTCTGGCCGTTGATGACATAATCGCCGCTGTCGCGCACGGCCCGGGTCCTGAGCGAGGCGAGGTCCGACCCGGAGCCCGGCTCGGAATAGCCCTGGCACCAGACGCGCTCGCCGGAGAGGATCTTCGGCAGGTGCTCGGCCTTCTGCTCTTCGGACCCGAAGGCCATCAGCACCGGTCCCACCATGCCGAGCCCGAAGCCGGAAAGCCTGGGCGCGCCCGCCAGCCCGGCCTCCTCGTCGAAGATGTAGCGCTGCACCGGCGTCCAGCCCGCGCCGCCATGCTCCTCCGGCCAGGTCGGCGCGACCCAGCCGCGTTCGTAAAGCGCGCGGTGCCAGCGCATGTAGTCGTCCTTGGCGATCTCCATGCCGGAGACCACCTTGTGCCGCACATCCGGCGGCAGCTCGTCGCGAATGAAGGCGCGCACCTCCTCGCGGAAGTCTTCCTCGGCCCGGCTGAACTGCATCGGCGCTCCCCCTCTTGCCACCGGCGAAGCCTAGCCCGCAGGGCCCGCCGATGTCACGGCCCGTGTCCCGTCCAGGCCGCCGGCACCCCTGCACCGTGTCATGAGATGTCATGTTTTGTCATGGTCCTCCGTGTCCGTTCCGTTCTCCCCGCCGCCGGCTTGCGGGGCGGGGTCCCTGTTGCGCGCGTATCGCGGGCGGGCGCGGGCGGGTGTCGGCGCCGGCGCGGTTCGCGCGCCTGAGAGCGCGCGCGAGCCGCAGGGCGCACTGCGCCTGTGCGTCGAATCGGGGTCGGTCCGCGCCGGGTCGGCGCGAAGGGAAGCGGTCCGCGCGGACTTCGCCTCCCTGGGACCTATCCTACCACAATCTTACAGAATGCAAGTCCTATTCGGGAATTATTTCTGATTTTGTGAACGATATACGGCCTTCGATCCTGTCGACAGCCTGTCGCGAATGAAGGCCGGCACAACCTTGCGGCAGGGAACCGCCTTGCATAATGATGCAATTTCCGTCGCACCGCTGGGGTGGGAGATCGGACGTGTTATCGACAATTCGACAGCTGCAGATTGGCGCTCTCCCGGCGCTTCTACTCCTTGTAGCCGGCTGCGAAGCGAACCCCGTCACCGGCGAAAAGGAACTAGTGCTCTTTTCGACCGGGCACGAGATCGATACCGGCAGGCGGCATTACGGGCCTTTGCAGCAGGCGTCGGGCGGTCGCTACAGGGCCGATCCCGAACTGGGAAGATATGTGGCGTCCGTCGGACAAAGCGTTGCAAGGGTCAGCGACCGGGCGTTGCCGTATGAGTTCGTCGTGCTGAACAGCAGCGTTCCCAACGCCTGGGCGCTGCCGGGCGGCAAGATTGCGATTAACCGCGGCCTCCTGACGGAGCTGGAAAACGAGGCCGAACTGGCTGCCGTGCTCGGGCATGAGGTCGTTCACGCTGCTGCGAGGCATGGCGCAAGCGCCATGAACCGCAATCTCATACTCGGCGCGGTTTCGCTCGGTGTCGCACTTGCAAGCGAGGACTCAAAATATGCGGGTCACGTCGCTGTCGGCACCAAACTGGCTTCTGCCCTCGTCGACCGGGGATACAGCCGGGCCGACGAACGCTCGGCGGACCGGTACGGTATGAAATATATGCGCGCAGCCGGCTACGACACCGCCGCCGCCGTGACGCTCCAGGAGAAATTCGTTGCCCTGTCCGAGGGGCGGGAACCCGGCTGGCTCGGCGGCCTGTTCGCCACTCACCCTCCATCGAAGGAGCGTGTGAAATTGAATCGGGCGGCATTGGCGGATTTCCCTCCCGGCGGCGAACTCGGCGCGGACCGCTACCGGCACCGACTGGCATATCTGCGCGCCCGTAAACCGGCCTATGATCGCGCCGACAGGGCGGCAAAGCTGCTGGACGCGGAACCCGTCAAGGCGCTCAGGCTTCTGGAAGAGGCAATCGAGAGGGAACCCGGCGAAGCCCTGTTCCACGGGCTCAAGGGGCAGGCGTTGGCGCGACAGCGGCGCTACCGCGACGCGGTGGACGCCTATGACGCGGCGGTCCGCCGGGACGCCGGCTACTACGCGCATTACCTGGGGCGAGGCCTCGCCCGCGATGCGCTCCGGGAACGGATGCAGGCCCGGAACGACCTGGAACGAAGCAACCGGTTGCTGCCGACCCATCTGGCGAACTACACGCTTGGAAGAATCGCGATGGCGGAAGGGAACCGGGCGGACGCCAAGCGCCTCTTCGGGTCTGTAAGAGGCGCGGACGGAAGCCTCGGGGAAGCGGCGTCCAGGGACTTCATCATGCTGGATATAGCGGACAATCCGGACCGCTATATCCGTCTGAACCCGGTGTTTGCGAACTATCGGGTGCTTGTGGACGTGGAGAACCCCACCGACTACCCGCTTCGCAACGTCACCGTGGAAGTGGCCATAGAACTCAACAAGAGACCGTCCAATGCGAGGCTTGCGCCTTTCGATCTGGACGCCCGGTCATCGGTCACTCTGGAAAGCGGCGTGCACTATCGGCCTGAGGACAGTCTGAAGGCCGGGGCTCGCCTGGTCCGGGCAAGTTTCAGCCCGCCGAGCGCGCATTGGACAGGCATTTTCCGGGCATATCCCTGAGTCCGGCTCCGTCTCCCGAATATCCGTCAGTCCCGCGCCAGGGCGGCGACGAGGGCGAGGGCGGCCTTCATCTCCCGGTGCAGGTCGCGGGCTTCGTCCACCGGGTCCTCGGCGATTCCGGGCAGGATGGGGCGGCGGGTGTGCAGCCTGACCAGCGCGGCGGTGCCGCTCAGGCAGAGTTCCGCGGAGTCGGCGTCCGCGGCCTTGCAGAGCGTGGCCATCGCATCGGCCAGCGCGGGCGTTGCGAGCCGTCCGGCGTCCTGCGGGTCGAGGGTCCAGACTTCCAGCGCGCCCGACTCCTGCCGGCGCAGTTCCGGCATTTCGGCGCTGAGGTCGGCGAGCCAGTCCATCGCCCGGCCCCGGTCGGTGACGGCGAAGGCCATGCCGGTGGTTGGCGGCAGACCTTCCGCGGCGAGCACGGCGCCGCGAAACACCTCCTTCACCTTGCCCGTGGTCACGAGCGATTCGAGCTTCGCGGGCCCGCCCCTGGTGAGCGCTGCGCGGGCATAGCCGAAGGCGAGGCCCTCATGCTCGCCGCGCACCAGGTCGCCGCCGGTATAGTCCGACCAGCGGGCGAACATGCGCGAACGCTTCAGCACCTCCCCGGCGATTCGCCCGCCCGGCAGATAGTCGAAATCCCCGAGCGTTCCCAGCACCAGCGGCGCGAGCGCGCTCTTCTCGCTCAACAGCTGGCGGCGGGAGGGCGCAAAGGCCCAGACCAGCATGGCCGCAAAGCAGGCCGCGCCCACCACGACGAGAAGCTGGAAACGGCTCTCTCCCATATGCCAGCCGCCCGCCCAGGCGAGGACGAGCGCGAGGCCGAATGAAAGCCCCACCGCCAGCAGCGCCAGCCCCCGCCGCCTGAGCACCCGCTCCGTCGCCGCCCGTTGCTCCCGGACCAGCGCCGCCGCATGGCGAAGCTCGCGCGCCGAAAGCGCCGTCATCGCGCCGCGGACTGCTGGTTGCCCATCATGCCGCCACGATAGCGGCTAACCCGCCCCACCTCGACCCCCGTGCCAAGGGACGGGCCGGTTTCAGGCCGCGGGTCCAATTCTCCGGCCCGCGTCCTATACTGCTTCCCATGTCCAGCGGAGCGGCCCTGCGCAGCTATGCCCGGCACGGCTCGGTCAGCCACGGCCGCCTGCCGCCGGAGCGCCTCGCCGCCATTCTGCGGGGTGCCGCGCCGGAGGGCCCGGAAATCGCGCGGGTGAGGCAGGCCCTTCTGGAGACGCCTGCAGCCGGCCTCGCGCCGCTCGCCGCCGACCTGGGTCTTACCGCGGCGGCGGTCGAAAGGCGGCTGGGCGGACACTTAGACCTCGACAACGCCGCGCGCGACCGGATGCAAAGGGGTGCCGGAAGGGGCTACGCCCTGGGCCGGCTGGCTGGCGGATGCCGTCGGCATTCTGGACGGCGCCGGCCTCGCCCGCGGCGACTGGCGTTGGGGAGGCGGCACCGTTCTGGCGCTGCGCCACAGACGCCGCATCAGCTATGACATCGACATCTTCCTTGAGGATATCCGATTTCTGGGACGGCTCAGCCCCAGACTGAACGACCTGCCCGTGCCCTACCGGGAGACCGCCAACGTCGTTCGCCTCGAATACGACACCCACGAAGTCGATTTCATCGTTTCCATGCAGGTGCTTCCATACGCTGCCGAAGACGAGCGCCTCGCTGTGCCCGGTGTGGCGGGTTCCGTGCGGATCATGCCGGACGACGAGATCGTTGCGCGGAAATTCCACCACCGCGCAGCCGGGCTTGCCGCCCGCGACATTTACGATTTCGCGGTCGTCTCGCGCGCCGCGCCGGACCGGTTCGAAACGTCGGATTTCCTGCGCATCCTGCGCATTCAGGACGCGACGCTCCGCCATGCGCTGGACCGCAGGAGCCTGCCGGACGAATACGCCGCCATCGACACCGGCGGCTACCCGGCGGCGCCGTCCTTCGAGGAGGCCGCCGGGACGTTGCGGGCGTATCTGGACCGGGCGCGGAGCCGGTAAGGAGCCGGAATACCGGCTTCACGAGCCTGTTCCGCCCTCCGGGGGCGGCCTTTGGTGACGCAAACGGGCGCATCGGAGTCGGAATCGGGCGCATTGCGCCTGCCCGTCCTGTCACGCTCCCGGTTCGGCAAACAGGGGAGGACGGCCATGACAGGATCGTTTCTGGAACGACTGGCGGCCGGGGAGGCTGTCATCCATGGCAGCGGCTACCTGTTCGAGATGGAGCGGCGCGGCTACCTGGCGGCCGGCGGCTATGTGCCCGAAGTCGTGATCGACCATCCGGAGGTCGTCGAGCAACTGCACGAGGAATTCGTGCGCTGCGGCTCCGACGTGGTGCTCGCCTTCACCTATTACGGCCACCGCGAGCGGCTGCGCCTCATCGGCCGGGAGCACCTGCTGGAGCAGCTCAACCGCGACGCCATCGCCATCGCCCGCAGGGTCGTCGACCGCCATCCCGGCACGCTGCTCGCCGGCGGGACCTGCAACACCAACATGTATGACCCCGACGACCCGGCGACCGATGCGACCGCGCGCGCCATGTTCGAGGAGCAGATCGGCTGGGCGGCCGAAGAGGGCGTCGATTACATCGTCTGCGAGACCCTGTCGCATCTGGGCGAAGCCAGGATCGCCATCGACGTCTGCAACCGGGCGGGCCTGCCCCTGGTGCTCGGTTTCGCCATCCACCGCTCCGGCAGGCTCCGGGACTTCGACGGCTCGCTCGCCGAAGCCTGCCGCATCTGCCTGGACGAAGGCGCGCATCTGGTCGGGTTCAACTGCCACCGGGGGCCGGCGACCATGTATCCGCTCCTCCGCGAGGTTGCCGGGGAGGTGGACCCGGCGCGGCTCTGCACCTGGGCCGTCGCCTACCGCACGACCGCGCTGCAGCCGGCCTTCGGCGCGCTGGTGGACGACGCCATGCCGTTTCCCGAAGCGCTGCCGGGGGGCCTGAGCTTCCCGGTCGGGCTCGACCCTTTCCAGTGCACGCGGTACGAGATGGGCGATTTCGCGCAGAAATGCCACGAGCTGGGCCTGCGCTATTTCGGCTGCTGCTGCGGCACCGGCCCGCACCATGTCCGCGCGATGGCGGAGGCCATCGGGCGCACGCCCCTGGCGAGCCGCTACAGCCCCGACATGTCGAAGCACTACGCGCTCGGCACCGACGAGCGGCTCCTCAGGCACAACCGGGACTACGTGCCCCATTTCACAGCCGAGCCGAGGCGCCCCTGTTGAAGGGAGACGCCCATCGGTCGTAAACCTGCCCGCGAGGGTGGAGAGGGAGCCCCCATGCGGATTGCGGTTTACGGCGCGGGCGCCATCGGCGGCCATCTGGCGGTTTCTCTGGCGGGCGCGGGCGCGGATGTCTCCGCCGTCGCGCGCGGCGCGCATCTCGACGCGATCCGCGAGCGCGGGCTTCGCATGGGCGAACGCATAGCCAGGATACCCGCGAGCGGCGATCCGGCGGAGCTGGGCCCGCAGGACGCAGTCTTCATCACGCTCAAGAGCCACCAGCTTCCGGCGGCGCTGCCGGGCGTCGCGGCGCTGCTCGGACCGGAGACGGCGGTGGTGACGGCCATGAACGGTTTGCCCTACTGGTATTTCCACGGCCGGGGCGGCGGGCGCATCGAGAGCGTGGACCCGGGCGGTCGCATCCGGGCGGCTGTCGGGCCCGAGCGCGCCATCGGCTGCATCACTTTCGTCGCGGCCGAGGTCACCTCCCCCGGCGTGGTCCGCCACACGGGCGGGGCGGAATACCGGATGGGCGAGCCGGACGGCAGCGACTCGCCCCGGCTCGCGGCGCTGGCGGACCTCCTGCGCAGCGCCGGCATCGGCGTCGAGGTCAGCGCCGACATCCGCACCGAAATCTGGCTCAAGCTGCTCGCCAACGTCTCCGTCGCGCCGGTATCGGCGCTGGCCTGCGCGTCCGTCGGCGAGGCCGCGCGGGACGAAGGCGCGCGCGAAGTGGTCCGCCGGGCGATGGAGGAATGCAAGGCGGTGGCGCGCGCCTTCGGGGTGGAAATCCCGATCTCGACCGAGGACCGCATCGAAAAGACCGCCGCCTTCGACACCCACCGGCCCTCCCTGCTGCAGGACATCGAGCGCGGCCGCCCGCCGGAACTCGACCCGACCCTCGGCGCGGTGCGCGAACTGGGCGGCATGGCCGGCGTCGAAACCCCTGTGCTCGACGCCCTCCACGCGCTCACCCGCCTGCGCGCGGCCGCGGGTTGACCGGCCCCGGCCGGGCGTCCGGCCGGCTTGACGATGCCGGGACGCCGCAGCTAGACCTGATTGCGGGAGGCAGTCAACGCGGTTCCATGAATCATCCCGCAGTCAGGGTCCTCGCCGTTTGCCTCGCGGTTTTCCTGCTTCCGTCCTGCGAGGCGGCCCGCAAACTCGGGTCCGATTTCGACAAATTCGGGGCTGGTCTGGGCGCGCAGTTCCAGGGAAAAAAAGCGCCGGTCGCAAAGCCGGAAAAAGCCGCCCGGAAACCTCCGCTCCACCACAGGACCAAACAGGTCGAGCGCGACCGGCAGGCTCGAATTTCGACAGCGGCTCCCGTGGATCCCGAGAAGATCGAACCGGTCCCGGAAGCGAGGCCCGAGCCGAAACGCCGGACGGCGCTGGGCGCCGTGTTGCCGCGTCCCGCGCCGCGAACGTCCGGGGAAGGCCGGAACGCTCCGGAATATCGGGGTCAAAAGCGGAAAGGCGTCGCGTCAGGAGAGGGAGAGTGGCGTTCGCCCGACGGCCACCGCTATGTCGGCGCGTTCCGGAACGGGAAGTTCCACGGACGGGGCATTTATTACTGGCCCGACGGCGAGCGTTACGAGGGCGATTTCCTGGACGGGAAATTCCAGGGAAACGCCGTCTGGTCGATGGCGAACGGGGATCGCTATGCCGGGGAAGTGCGCGACGGGAAGATGCATGGAAAAGGCATCTACAACAGGCCCAGGGGCGAACGTTACGAGGGAGATTTCAGGGACGGGAGATTTTACGGTTTCGGCGACTGGATGATGGCGGATGGCAACCGCTATGTCGGAGATGTCCGCGATGACGAGTTCCACGGATGCGGCGCCTATATCTGGGCCAATGGCGAATATTATGCGGGCGAGTTCCGGCGGGACAAATTTCACGGACTCGGCAGCTACGCCTGGCCGGACGGATTGATGACGACCTGCGAATGGCGGGATGACGCGGAATTGGAGGGAAGCTGCATCGAGCATCCGGCGGACGGAACGCTTCCCGACCGGGCCGCGGCCGTCTGTTTCCGCACGGCATTCTGGCGCGGCGCCCTGCCGGTTCCTGCCGGCGCCGACAGCGCGGCGGGGCGCGGGGAAGGACAGAAGGCAGCAGCGGCGGCCCCGGAGGGGGCGGACCGCGAAGAGGCGAAATATGAAGGCCAGCATATGGATGGCAGGCCGCACGGAAGGGGCGTCCTCACCTTCGCCAACGGAGACCGCTATGTGGGCGAGTTCGCCGACGGCGAGATTCGCGGGCGCGGCACGATGTATCTCGCCAATGGCGACGTCTATGGCGGCGACGGCGAGTTCGACAGCCAGGGCTTCCAGGGCTGCGGCCTCTATGTCCGCGCGAACGGGGACCGCTATCTGGGGCAGTTCCGCGACGGCCGCTTCCATGGCCGCGGGACCTATGAGTGGGCCGAGGACGTGGCGGCCACCTGCGACTGGCGGGAGGGCCAGCGGGTCGTGGAAAGCTGCAAGGCCCACCGCGTGACGGGCATCGGCGCACGCTACCGGGGCGAAGGCGTCTGCGGCACCCTCACGGACCGGAATGTAAAGCAGCGCAAGAGGTGGGGGCATCCGGGTTGAAACGGACTCGTCCGCAGGGCCTCAACCGTCGCCCCGGACCCCGTTGGAACGGACCGCGCTCTAGCAGCTCCCGGCCGTGAGCGTGCCACCGCAGTTGGACAGGCGGACGACCTCATACAGGCCCCCCAGGAAGTCGTTGTCGTAATACGTCTCGCCCGAGCCGGCCGTCACGGGCGCCAGGCATTCGGCCTGGATCCGGCACATCCCGTCTTCCGCCGTGATGGTCTCGTTCCGACAGGTGTCGTCCGCCGCACTCGAGGCATACTGGTGTTCGCACTCCGCGACGGTCGGCGGTTCGTCACTCGTGGTCTCGATCGCGTCGGTGGCGTTATTGTCGCTCGCGGCCGTTGGAAGGGCGGACAGCATCAGGGCCGCGGCAAGCGCAACGCCCATACGAAACGGGAAAGTCCTGCGAGCGGGACCGGTCATGTCGTCTATCCTGCTTGCTTCTGCATGGTTGGGGGAAGCTCAGGGGAGCGCCGGCCGGGACTAACAGTCCCCGTTCGTGAGGGTGCCGGCGCAATTGTTCAGGCCGGAGACGCTGTCCGGGTCCACCGTAATGGTGGTGAGGCTCTGGGTGTCTCCTGCGGACGTTGTGTTGCACATGGCGCTGACCGTGCAAACGGCGTCGTCCGGCGACGAAGTCTGCGCCGAAACCTGCGCATTCTGACAGGAGTCGCTCGCGGGATTCTCGACCCACGCACGCTCGCATGCCATCTTGGCTTCTTGTTCATTTTCCTGATTTGTGCCCGCCCGGCTCTCGCCCCCTCCGACGCCGAACAGCAACAGGGCCGCGACGAGCGCGAGGCCGATGCGCAGCGGGGAAGTCCCGCGTTCGGGATTGAACATGACTCCCATCCTCCTCGCTTCCATCCGGGGGCTCCCCTGTGCAATTCCGGGACCATGTTTACGGCGTTTTCGACGCTTGTCGCCCTTCCGGCGGAGGGGGTCGGACAGAATTTCCGGCCGAAACCGGTGTCGGAAAATCCGAAATCCGGCGCGGCCCCTTCCTCCTTTCCCGCGATTGAATCATGAATAATTTGCAATATTTTCTATTTTGTTCTTTTTTTGATCTTGACATATGGCGGATTGTGGTATGATGGTCCCCAGAGAGGCGGACTCCGGAGCCGCTTTCTTGGGCGCCGCGCGGCCGGCGGCGCCGTTTTTGAAAAACCCCTGAGAAACGGACGGGAGAGGTGTGCCCGGCGTCTCGTGCGCGCAATCAGGCGTGCGAACCGCGCCGGTGCGAACGCGCGCCCGCGCCCGC
>JAJECZ010000236.1 GCA_022821735.1 Alphaproteobacteria bacterium
CAGGGCCACGTTGTGGGCGCTGCGGTGGAACAGGCGGGCGCCGAGCTTGTCTTCCAGCGTGCGCACGTGCAGCGACATGGTCGCCTGGGAGTATTCCAGCCGCTGGGCGGCCGTCGAGAAGCTCTGCTCCGCGGCGACGCAAAGGAAAGAACGGAAGAGCCTGGTATCGATGTCGATCATGTCCTGACCTGCGTCCTGTGCCCGGGACGACTTCCTGACTTCGCCCGTATTCTCCGGCCTGCGTCGCGACATGGCGCAGGCGTTCCGTGGGCTCCGATTCGCCGCCGATACGAACCTCTGCGCTGCCATCGCTCAAGCGCCATGCATGGGAATGCGACCCGGTTTCGCAGGGCGTGCAACTGTGCCGCGCTGTAGCGGTATTTGTGCAGGCCTGCGGGGCCGACGCTTCGGCGCTTGGCTGGAGGCTGAGCCTTACTGCCTCCACCACATGCCGTGAGCACCGCGGAGACGAATGCCGAAATCAGGATTCGTATGAACATTGACGAATATCCTACTTGTCTCGACTTGGCGGAGCGCCGGGCCGCTCAATTGACTCTTTGCGCCCGATACGCCTTGCGCAGGTTAGAGAGGAAAACGCTTTTTCCGCCCTCCCATAGAAGGGGTTCGGACAAAATTGAGGCAGGATCCGATCATGCGTTGGGACGTATCCAACAGCGTTGAAGTGGATTTTATGCTCTTGAGAGGAGTAGCGTTTTCGAGATCGGCCGATGGCGTTCCACAGGCCGTCGATAGCTGTCCCGGTCGGCCGCCGGGATGAATAACACCGCCCGCCGGTTCAGTTGCGCCTGGACCCCATCGTCGTGCGGCAGGGTCCTGCCCGACCGGGACCTTGCCGAAAAATCTTCAAATGCCTCCTGCGGACAGGCTTGTCGATAATGCCCTTGCAACCGAAAGCGGAGCGCAGGCCCGCGCTATGGCCCGCGTCAGGTTCCGCGAAGCGCGGCCACGGGGTCGAGCCGGGCGGCCTGCCAGGCGGGATAGAAGCCGAAGAACACGCCCGAGGCGGTCGCCACCCCCATCCCGAGCCCGACGGCCGCCAGCGAAAAATCGAACGTCCAGCCGGAAAAGGAGCAGATCCCCCAGGTGCCCCCGATGCCGGCCGCGATGCCGACCAGCCCGCCGACAAGCGACAGGACCACCGACTCGACCAGGAACTGGCTCTGGATATCGGCGCGGCGCGCGCCGAACGCCCGGCGGATGCCGATTTCCGAACGCCGCTCGGTCACCGAGACCAGCATGACATTCATCACCCCGATCCCGCCGACCAGCAGCGAGATGCTGCCGAGCGAACCCAGCAGCAGCGCGAACAGCCGCATCTGCTTGTACATCTGCTCGATCAGCTGCTCGGCGCTTCGCACATGGACCTTGCGGCCCGGGGCCGCGCGGCGGAAATAGTCGACGACCTCCCGGGTCGTCGCGACATGGTGCGCGCCCGGGCTCATGTGGGCGGAAACGTGGCGGATCTGCGGGCGGGGGAGTGCGCGCGACGCGGTGGAGATCGGGATGAACACCGAACGGTCCGGGTCGTAGCGGCGCATGCCCCGCGGGAGGCGTTCGAGCACGCCCACCACGGTGTAGACCGCGCCGCCCATCCGCACCGTCTCGCCGACGATGCGTTCGAAGCCGGCCTCGCGCAGCGTCGCCGCGACCCTCGCGCCCACGACACAGAAATACCGGCGGTGGTCGAGATCGGATATGCGGCGGCCGGACGCGACGCGCAACTTGTCGAGGTCCGCCAGCGCGGCGGGCGCGCCGATGATCGTCACGTCCTCGGAGGCCCGGCCCGCGAGCGAAATCTCTCCCGGCGACGACATGAACGGCGCCGCGGCGGCGATGCCGGGAAGCGCCGAGAGGCCGAACGCCTCGCTGGCAGTGACCGGCGCGGAGCGCCCGATGCGAATGCTGAGCGCATCGGTGCCCAGCTCCCGGAACTGCCTGAGAGCCTCCTCCCTGACGATCGCGCCCACCGATATCATGGCGATCACGGAGCCGACGCCGACCGCGATGCCGATCAGGGCAAGCAGGCTGCGCTGGCGGGCGGCGAAGAGGCTGCCCGCCGCTTCCTTCACATTGGCCCGCAGGAGCGCGGTCATCGACCGGACCCGCCGCCCCGCGCCGGCGCCTCGTTCAGCGTCCCGTCGCGCATCCGCACCCGCCTCGCGCACTGCCGCGCGATCTCCCGGTCGTGGGTGATGATGACGGCGGTCAGCCGCTCGGTCGCGTTGAGCCCGGCGATCAGCCCCATGATCCCGCCGCCGGTCTCCGTGTCCAGCGCGCCGGTCGGCTCGTCGGCCAGCAGGATATCCGGCCCGCCCGCCAGGGCGCGGGCGATGGCGACGCGCTGGCTCTGGCCGCCGGAGAGCTCGCCGGGCCGATGCCCCGCGCGCTCGGCCATGCCCACCTTGTCGAGCATCTCGAGGGCGCGGCGCCGGACGGACGCGCCCGTCATGCCGCGATAGACGAGCGGCAGCGCGACGTTCTCCCATGCGCTGAAACGCGGCAGCAAATGGTAGGACTGGAAGACGAAACCGATGCTCCTGTTTCGCAGCGCGGAGAGCTCGCGATCGTCCATCGCGCCGGTCTCCTGTCCCTTGATCCTGAGGACGCCGGCGCTCGGCCGGTCGAGCAGGCCGATAATGTTCATCAGCGTGGACTTGCCGCAGCCCGACGGCCCCGTGATCGACAGGAGGTCGCCCCGGTTCACCTCCAGCCGCACGCCGCGCAGAATCTCGGTTGCGACCGGTCCCGTAACGTAGCTCCTGCGGATGTCGACCAGGCTGAGCATCGCGTCGCCCGCCCCGCTCCCGGCGCCGCGGCTCATCGCCGGCCGAGCACGATGACGTCGCCGGCGGCGATGCCGTCGACGATTTCCACCGAGTCCAGCGTGGTGACGCCGGTCGCCACCTCGACGATGCGGACCTCGCCGGTGTCGCGGTCCCTCACCCGCAGACGGGGAACGTCGCCGCCGGTCTCCACCGCGTCGATGGGAACCAGAAGCGCATCGTCCTTCTCGTAGACCACCACCTCGAGCGTCGCCGACATGCCGAGGCGCAGCGCCCGGCGCTGCTCCCCGGTCAGGGACTCCACCGCCGCGGCGACCTCGAAGAGCGGCGCGCCGCGCCCGTCGGCGCTCAGCACGCCCTGCGAGGAAACGCGGACCACCGCGCCCCGCAGCTCGATGCCCGGGAAGGCGTCGCCCGCGACGGTCGCCGCCTGCCCGGGGCGAAGCCGCACGACATCGACTTCGTCCACATGGCCGACGATCGTCAGGCCCTGGAGGTCGCCGATGGTCAGCAGGCGGTCGCCCTGTTCCACCGACGTGCCCGGTTTCAGTTCCTTGCCCGCGTCCGCGGACCCGCCCGCCTTGCCGCCGGCGGCGTTTCTGTCCGGGCGCATGACCACGCCGGACGCGGTCGCGGTCACCGTCGCCCGGCTCAGGGTTTTCTCGATGTCCTTCAGGCGGGCGTTCGCGTTGTCGAGTTCCAGCCGCGCCACGCCGAGCTCGGCGGCGCCCTTGGCGAGGATTGCCCGAAGGTCCTGCTCCGCGGACTGCAGGTCCAGCCGGCGGCCGCGGTGTTCGCGCTCCGCCGCTTCGTGCTCCGAAGCCGGGACGATGCCCCGCTCCAGCAGGAACCCGGTCTCTTCGAGCCGGTTCTTCGAGGCCTCCAGCGCGATGCGGCTCTTGCTCGCCGCGCGGCGCGCCCTGGACACGTCCGCGTGGTCGGACCAGTTCTCCAGCGCCTCGACCCGGTCGCGCGCCTTGATCCGGGCGACCTGCGCCTCTCGGTGCTCGATCTCCGCTTCGGCGGTATCCATGTCCACCAGCCGCTGGCCCTCCGACACCCGGTCGCCGGGCCGCGCGTGCACGGCGGCCACCCTGCCCTTGATCGGGCTGGTGATCTGGACCTCGCGAAGCGGCGCGAGCCGGCCGATGAGCACGATGCTGAAGAAGACCGGGCGCGGCTCGACCGCCAGGGACCCCTGGGGGGCCGCGGCGGCGGCAGTGCTCGCCGGGAGGCCCGGCGCGGGCGGGGCCAGCATCGCGCCGGAATTCCAGTAGTAGAACCCGAGCGCCGCGAAGAGCGCCAGCACCGCCAGCGCGGCGAACGTTCGGACGGCGTTCGTGCGCTTCGAGGCCCTGCCGAGCCTCCGGTTCGTCTCCTCGAGGTCGCGATAGGCGTCGCGAAGCTCCGCATGCTGCGCTTCGAGTTCCCGCGCCAGGCGGACCTCCGTTTCCCGCAACTCCCTGACTTCGGAGATGTCGGTGAACACCGCGACGACGCCGAGGCTCACGGTTCCGCCGTCGCGCTCCTCGCGCAGGTGCCTCGTCGCCACCTGGAGCGTCCTGGCCCTGCCGGCGAACGTCGCCTCGACGACGCGCTGCACCGTCGCCGACTCGTAGACGGCGTCGAGGATGGCGTCGGCGAACTCGTCCGCGCCTTCCCGCTCCGCGAACAGCTCCGGGAACGAGGACCCGATGACCGCCTCGCTCTCCACGCCGACGATCTCCGCCGCCGCCGCGTTGAAGCTCGTGATCGCGCCGCGGGAATCGAGCGACACCACGCCGCTCGCCACGCTGTCGAGCACGCTCCTGTAAACCAGGTCGGTGCCGCCGCGGCGTCCGTCGGCGGGCGGCAATGCGGGCGGTCCGGGCGAATCGCCGTTCATCGGGCGGGATCCCGGTCCAGCACGTCCAGCTCTATGTCCCAGCGCTCCAGCGTGACGCCGAGAGTCCGGTCGAGAGCCGTCAGGGCGTTCAGGTAGGCGATGCGGGCGTCGAGTTCGCCGTTTTCGGCCGTCACCAGATCGTCCTCGAAGGCCACCAGGCGGAAGTTCGACGACAGCCCGAGGCGCAGCTTCTCCTTCTCGATTTCCGTCTTCTCGCCGGCCAGTTCGCGGGCCGTGCGGGCCAGCGCGACCTGCCGGCGGGCCAGCGCGACCTCCCGCACCGCGTTGCGCACCTCGATGTCGATGCGCTGGCGCAGGTCCGCGAGATCGTTGCGCGCCCGCCTGAGCGCGACGGCGGCCGCCACATGCGCGCGCCTGTCCGGGTCCGCGGCCGCGGGGCCCAGCGGAACGGCGAGGTCCAGCCGGACGCCGTAATCGGGGTCCCCGAACCCGCTTCCCCCGAAGGTTTCGCCGGTTCGGGCGAAGCGCGTCGAAAGCGTCGCGGACAGGTCCCACCGGAGCGCATCCTCGGTCACGGCCGCGCGGGTCTCCGCGTTGCGGACGCCCAGCACGGCCCGCAGATAGTCCGGGCGGCGGAGAAGGGCCGTCTCCACGCCCCGCTCCACATCCGTCGGCGCCGGCTCCGGCTCGCCCGTGTCCGCCAGGGTATCGACCGTGCCGATCGCGGCGCCGCTGTCGATGTCCAGGATGTCGGCCAGCGCGAGGCGGGCGGCGTCCAGGTCGTTGCGCGCCGCGATCAGGCGCAGTTCGCGGCCGGCGATGTCGGCCCTCGTCTGCACGATGTCGCGCTCCGCCATGCGGCCGGTTCCCACCAGCAGTTCGTTCACCGCCAGGAGTTCGCGGGCGCGTTCGAGCGACCCGGCCCGGATCGCCACGCGGCGCTCGGCCTGCATGTGGTCACGGTAGCGCCCGATCGCCTGGGATACGACATCGGCGACAACCTGTCTGAGGGCGAGGACGGCGATGCGCTCCTCGATCCGGGCTATCCTGACCGGGGCCGTGTCGATCTCCGCGCCCGCGCCGCGCAGAAGGGGCTGCGTGAATACGAGCGCGGCCTCGCTCTTCCAGCGTTCGTCCGGTTTGACATCTCCCGTGCTTGCGCCGCTGTCGAGCTGCGCCTCGAACTTTCCGCCGGTCGGGACCCGCAGCGTGACCGCCGACCCCAGCCCCGCCTCGCCGGTGCTGCCGGACGCCCCGGCGCGCGACCGTCGGGCAAAGGGTCCGACCGTGACATGCGGGCGGAACCTGTTCTCCGCCACCCTCAGCGAGAACCGCTCCGCGACCCGGCCGAGACGGGCATCGACGAGCCTGCGGTTGTTCCGCAGGACCATGCGGACCGCCTCGCCGAGCGTGAGGTTCAGGGAAGCCGGCGCGGCCGCGGCGGGCCCGGCATCCTGCGCGTGGCCGGGGCAGCACAGCAGCAGGACCGGGGCGGCGCAGCACGCGGAACAGACTGCAAGCAGCCGTCTGCCGGGCCGGCGGGCGTTCTCCGGGCCTGCACGAAGCCGCAACCGAGACACCACCTGCCTCGTCAATCCGGAGCGAAACCCCGCTAGCAGCTTCCGTTGGTCAAGTTACCCTGGCAGTTTTCGAGATCATCGACATCGGACAGGGGCACTCCGAAAGTGGTGTTGTCCCAAGGGTTGATGGCGAACCTTTCTCCATTATGGCACTCGGCAAAAAACAAGCAGCAGGGCTCGCAGTTATTCCAGTTCCCCCATTCAATGCTCACATCCCTGCATGTGTCGGACGCGCTGCTTTCCTCCCATTCGGCGGAACACTGCGCCTGCGTGCCCAGCGCCGGAGAACCGGCCAGCAACAGGATGGAGGCGACAAGCGCGATGCCGATACGCAGCGGGAAAGCCTCGCGTTCGGGATTGAACATGACTCTCATCCTCCTCGCTTCCATGTCGGGATCCGGTCCGGCCGTTCCGCAGGCTCCTACGCGCAACTCCGGAGCCATGTTCGTGGCCTCTTCGACGCCTGTCGCCCTCCCGAAGGAGGGGTTTGAAGATATTTTGCCGCCGGCCGGGCATCGGGCCCGGCGGTCCGGCCCGGCTGCGTCGTCCGGGGCGCCCCGGGCTGCGAAGCGTGTACAGGGAGCGTGCGGGCCGCGGACACGGTCGGTCGGGATCAGCAGTTCCCTATCCGAAAATCGCCGTCGCAATTGCTCAAGTCGGGAATATAGTCCACGCATTCCGTAATGGAGGCGAGGCTTATATAAGCAGAAGTGGTGTTCGTACTGCACATGGCGGATATCGAGCAATCGTTGCCGTCCACATGAACTTCCGGCCGCCGACATGTCACCGGCGCTAAACTCTCGCGCCAGGCTATCATGCATTGCTCTACGGTCGGGGGGGACGAGCACGGAACAATGGGCCCCTGCCCGTCAGCGGTAGTGACCCCCGACCCGCCATCGCCGGTGTTTTGTTCCGTCACTGCGCAGGTTAGGCAGGCGCCCGCCGGAGGTGCGGCGCCGAGCAGCGACAGGCACGCGGCGAGCGCGATGCCGATACGCAACGGGGCAGCCCCGCGCTCGGGATTGAACATGACTCCTGTCCTCCCCGCTTGCATGCAACTCCGGGGCCATGTTCATGGCGTCTTCGACGCTTGTCGCCCTCCTGAAGGAGGGGTTCGAAGATATTTTTGCCGCCGGCCGGGCGTCCGCATCGGGCCCGGCGGTCCGGCCCGGTTGCGTCGTCCGGGGTGACGGTTGAGGCTCTGCGGACGAGGCCGTTCCAACCCGAACGGACCGTGCTCTAGCAACTCCCTACCCGGAGCGTGGCGTCGCAGTTGTTCAGGTCGGCAATGTCGTCCACGCTCGCCTCAATCTCGGTGAATCTTGTGACCAAATAGGTAGCGCCGGTCTCGCACCAGGCGCCTACCGAGCAATAGTTGCCGGACACAGACATTTCCTCCCCCCCACATGTCAACGTCGCGGAACTGTCGTGCCAGGCTGCCCAGCATTCCGCTACGGTCGGGGGGGACGAGGACTGAAAGGATACGGAAGCGGGCGGCGGCGCGCCGTACGCTGAGCAGTTTACGCAGGCGCCCGCCGGTGGCGCGGCGCCGAGCAGCAACAGGCACGCGGCGAGCGCGATAGCCGATAACATCGGGAAAGCCCCACGTTCAGGATTGAACACGACTCTCATCTTCCTTGCTTCCATATCGCGGCCCGGTCCCGAGCGCCGGCGCCGGCCGGGACTAACAGCTCCCGACCGTGAGCGTGCCCTCGCAGTTGGACAGGCGGGCGACCTCGTCCAGGCTCCCCAGGAAATCATTGTCTACGGCGTAATACACGTCGCAAAGCCAGCAATTTTCCTCTTGCGAGGAAGTCATCACGGGCCACAGGCATTCGGCTTCGACCCGGCACATCCCGTCTTCCGCCGAAATGCTCTCGTTCTGGCAGGTCTCGTCCGCCGCACTCGAGGCCCACTGGCTTTCGCACTGCGCGGCGGTCGGCGGTTCTTCAATCACCACGCCCACCGCGCCGGAGTCGCTATCTTCACTACCCGCAGCCGGGAGGGCGAAGAGCAACAGGGCCGCGGCGAGCGCGATGCCGATACGCAGCGGGAAAGCCCCGCGTTCGTGGTTGAACATGACTTCCATCCTCCCCGCTTCCCTGTCGCGGCCCGGTCCCGGGCGCCGGCCGGAGCTAACAGCTCCCGACCGTGAGCGTGCCGCCGCAGTTGGACAGGCGGACGACCTCGTACAGGCTCCCCACGAACTCATTGGAGTAATACACGTCGCCGACCGGGGAATTCTCGCCCTCCGAGGTAGCCGTCAGGGGCGCCAGGCATTCGGCTTCGATCCGGCACATCCCGTCTTCCACCGTAACGGTCTCGTTCCGGCAGGTGTCGTCCGCCGCGCTCGAGGCCCACTGCTGTTCGCACTCCGCGACGGTCGGCGGTTCGTCACTCGCGGCGGAGGCGTTATTGTCGCTCGCGGCCGCCGGAAGGGCGGACAGCATCAGGGCCGCGACAAGCGCGGCGCCCATGCGGAACGGGAAAGTCCTGCGTTCGGGACCGGTCATGTCGTCTATCCTCCCTGCTTCTGCACCGTTGGGGGAATTTCCAGGGGACTCCGGCCGGGACTAACAGTCCCCGTCCGTGAGGGTGCCGGCGCAGTTGTGCAGGCCGGAGACGCTGCCCAGGGCCACCGTAATGGTGGTGAGGCTCTGAGCTTCTCCGGACGTGCACATGGCGCTGACCACGCAATCGTCGTCGTCGGCGATGTCGATTTGCATATCCGAGCATGAGTCGCTCGCAGGACTGTCCGCCCACTCGGCCTTGCATTGCATCGTGGCCTGAGCTTTTTCAGCTTCGTCGTCCGCCCGGCTCCCGGTCGCGACGCCGAGCAGCAACAGGCCCGCGGCGAGCGCGATGCCGACCTTCCACGGGCCGCAGCGGGACAGAAGTTGTGTGCGTGTGTGTGTCCTGAACATTTCCATCCTCCGAACCCGATGACCGTTGCGACCGGCCGGGACTAACAGACCCTCATGCGAAGAACGCCGTCGCAGTTGACCGCGCGGTGGATGTTTTCCAGCCAGTCCCTGATGGAAGCCCTCACCGGATCGTAGGGCCAGGCCCTTTCGCATGTGGCCTCGATGACGCAGTCGTTGCCTTCTACCGTGATCGTCTCCCCCCCGCATGTCTCGGACGCGGAACTCTGGTTCCACTTGGCGGTGCACTGCGCCACGGTCGGGGCCGCATGGCCCGGCGCCGCGACGCCGAGCAGGAACAGGCCCGCGGCCAGTGCGATGCCGATACGAAGGGAGTTGGGCATGTCGTCGATCCTCCTTGCTTCTGCATCCTTCGGAGAGTCTCCGGGAGGCGCGGATCAGCAGCTCCCGTCCGTGAGTTCGCCGTTGCAATTGTTCAGGCCGGCGGCGTCGTTCGGGCTTACCGTAATGCCGGTGTTCCGCCAGTCTCCTGCGGCGTTCCGGCATTCGCCGGAGAACTTGCAGTTGTAGCCGACCACCTCGACCTGCACGTTCCGGCAGGAGTCGCTCGCGCCGCTCTGGGAGAACTTGTTCATGCACTGCGAGGGAACCGGGGGAAGCGCTTCGCCCGCGGCCGGGACGCCCAGCAGGAACAGGGCCGCGGCGAGCGCGGCGCCGATGCGAAGGGACAAGGCCCCGCGACCGGGATCGGGCATGACTCCCATCCTCCTCCTTTCCATCCGGTTCCCTCCCGACATCGGGCAGGGTTGTCGAAACGCCCCGGCTTTTCCGGAGGCTCCACCGTGCAACTCAGGGGCCATGTTCATGGCGTCTTGCACGCTTGTCGCCATCCCGAAGGAGGGGTTTGAAGGTGTTTTTCCGCCAGTCCCCCCGACCGGCGGTTCCCATGCGTGAGCGCGCCATTGCAGCTGTTCGATCGGGCGGCCTCTTCCGGGCCCGCTGAAATACCGGCGTTCCGCCGGTGTCCTGCGGAGGCCCGGAAACCGGCGGCAAACCGGCAGCCGCAGCCGACCGCCGCGAGCTGCCCGTTCCGGCATGTGTGGTCCGCATCGCTCCGGACGTGCTCGTTCATGCACTGCGAGGGGCCCGGCGAAGAATTCATCGAAGAAGTCTTCAAACCTCTCCTCCGGGAGGGCGCAACGCGCCGAAGCCGCCATTAGCGTGGCCCCGTCGCGCCGTGCCCGGTCGCCGGGCGGCGGTCCGGGCCGGTGCGATGGACGATCCCTGTCCGGCGGAGACCGCCTGTAGCCGTTTTGGGGCGCTGCCATGAGCGACGAGATCCGGTTCGGGACCATCGTGAAGCCGCTCTCGGGCTGGCCGCCGATGGCGGTAGTCGAGATCGACGGGGAAGCCGGCGAGGCCGTCTGTTTCTGGAAAGACGAGCACTCGCCGCGACGCGGCCGGTTCCCCCTCTCCGAACTGCGGGCCTACATGCGGGCGCTCGGAGGAGACGAGGGTGAGAGAGGATGATCTCCCGCATCCCGGGCGGCCGACGCGGCTGAGCCGCCTCCGGCCCCGCCCTTACCGAAAAATTCTCAAAACCCCTCCTGCGGGCGGGCGGCAAGCGCCGAAACATCCTGTTCGCTCGACCCCGAGGGTCGCCGGAGCGCGTAACGCCGCGGTCCGGTCATGGGTTGGGGGGAGTCCGCATGAACCGATGGCTTCGGCGCCTGCTGCTTCGCCGCGCCGCCAGGCATCTGGGCAAGGCCCTTCTCGAGGCAGCGCTCGCCGAGCGGGAATCCTCCAGACGTATGGGCCGCGATGCAGCCGCCCGCAAGCGGGCGCAACGGGACACGCCCCCTGAGCAACCGGGCAACCGGCTGCATGAGCAACATGCGTCCCCGGTCGGGCTCGAAGGCAAGACCGAAAACAGAAAATCTCCATCCAACGGCGCGGGGGGGCGCGCCCCCCC
>JAJECZ010000170.1 GCA_022821735.1 Alphaproteobacteria bacterium
GCGGCACCTTGGGCGCCATGTCGGCCTTGAGACCCATCGTGAAGGGAATTATATACCAAAGTCCCAAATCGTCATTGACCTGACTGCGGGAATCGGGGCACCTTCAAGATGAAGCCCCGGCAAGCGGTGCGCGCCTGCCGGGGCTATCCCAAGCCGCCTGTGCGGCGGAAAGGAGGTCGCCCATGAAAGCGTTAGATGCCGTTGGCAAGGTCATCGCTGACAGCCCGCAAATGAGCGGTAGGGCGTAAGGGTGGGGGCTTTGCCGGGGCAGCTGGTAGCGCCCCGGCATCGCTGGTCCCGTCCGCATCGAATCGAACCCCGATTCGGCTGTCAAGCCTCCGGGTCTTCCACCACCCTTACGGGACGCATCAGCGTCCGCACCGCCTCGCTGACGGTGTATTCGGTTCCGTCCGCCTTGCGCGGCGGCGTGAACACTTCCTCGATTTCTGCCTTCGTCGGCTGGTAACGGTTCGACTTCAACCGAACCTCTTGGCGCGCTGTCATATTCCTTGCCTCACCGCTCGCGGGATCGGGCGGAGATTATGCCCGTCCGCCGCCGCCGATGCAAGGTATAGGCACAGAAAAAACCCCCTGCTATCGTGCCTCCCGTCAACACTGTGCGCGCCCGCTCTGTCGGGTCGCCCGCTGAATAGAACAGCCTGAAACCCGGCAAGGGAGTAGCTACCCAAGCCTGGCGAATAGGCGGGACTCTGACCTCGTGTGCAGTGTTGACAACGACCCGACGCCAGCCCTTGGCGCTCGGGAACCTGCGCGGGAGAGTTCCCATGAAGACCTTTGTCAGTGCGGCAGTCGGCTTTGCGGCGGCTGGGCTTGCCCTCGTGGCCTGTGGCGGTGGAGGCGGCGGCATGAGCGCCACCGGGTCCATCGAGCGGCCGCAGATGCCCCGCGCGCCCGCCACGCGGCCTGTCGTGACGCATGACGGCGTTGCCGTGGGCTACGGGACCCGGAAGGACGGTGTGACCGGCGCGACGCTGGCCGGATTCCTGACGCATCATCGGCGGACCGATTCGCCCTATAGCGAGGGCCAACTGTGGCATCCCTCCACGCCGCCGGTTGTGCGGGTCGCTTCGGGCGCGACGCCTCAATATATCCAAGAGGTTCGGGAAGCCGTCGAGATCATCAACCGCGTGCTACCGCCGGATTGGCAAATGACCTTCGATCCAACGCCTCGGCAGGAGGACCAGCCGTTCGGACATGGCACAGTCTGGTATCCCGGCGAAATCACCGTCAACTATGCCCCAAGCGAGGAACGGGGCCGGCTTGGCGGCTTCGCGCGAGCAGGTGGCGCCCCGGACGGCTCGCCGCCGTTCAACGAAGAGTTTCAGACCTATGTGACGACATCTAGCCGCGTGTCCATATCGACGGACCATGGCGGATCGTCGGCGCATCGCCGCGCATTGGTCGTTCACGAAATCGGCCATACGCTCGGCATCGGAGGCGATAGCTGGGCAGAGATTTACAAGCTCTATCCCAACTCCGTTATGACATATAGCCCCACTCAGCACGGGTTATCGATAAACGGAAGAGGCGTGCTGTATGCGCTCGACCGCGACAGCTTCCGCGCACTCTACAGCGTGCTGCAACCCGGCATGACAGTAGAGGAAACCTATGACGCGCTTGGCGACTGGATGGACAGCACGATGCACATCAGCGGTGAGTTCGCTGTCGCGGGCGATAGCGTGACCTTCGGCGCATTCGGCAAGAACGGCTTCATGGAAGCCTATGCGAGGGGCGGCGCGACGCCCGCCATGAACCTTGCCGACAATGCCGCTTTGTCCGGCACGGCCGCATGGGCCGGACGGCTGCTGGGCATCGACGCGGAGTCCAGCACCGTTGCCGGCGCCGCGGGCCTCTCGGTCGATCTGGTGACGCTTGCGGGCAGTCTGGACTTCACCGGGCTGGAGTCCTGGGCAGCGGGTCAGACGCCCGGTGCAATCGGCACAGGCGCGCTATGGGGCGATGGCGATCTCGGCTACAGCATCAGCGTTCGCGGCAATGCCTTCGTCCAGACCGGCGGCGATGATGGAGTGGTGGCCGGAAGGTTCGCCGGGGCAGCCCATGAAGGCATGGTCGGCACTCTGGAACGGAACGACCTCGCAGCAGGATTCGGAGGCACCCGGCAGCCCTGAAGGCTCGACAAAAGCGGGCCTGTCTGCTAACTGGATGAGGCCGCGATGATGCGGTGGCCCTGAAACGCCAAAGGCCCGGTAGCAGCCGGGCCAGAGGTAGGCGGGGCCTCGGTGTAACGCTGGAGAGCAAGCACCGAAACAGGACTGTTGCGACGGCAATCATGGTGATTCCGGCGGACCTGTCAAGTGCGCTCTCCAAAGAAGGAGACCGCCATGACGGAGGTCAGGGAAGCCGCGCCGCCTACCCGCACTGTTGGCAGCGTCATCATCGAATGGCTCGTGCGGGAAATGCAGCGCGCGGCGGAGGCGGAGCGTCGCCGGCAGTTGGCGCTCAAGGACACCAGCGGCTCGCAGGCCGCATGGCGTGAAGCCAAGCGCGAAAACGGCTGGCCCTAAGAGCGCGCCCCGCTCGGCAGGCCGTTGTCGGCAATCAACTGGGACGGTAAGCAGTGAACACCGCTGGACGGCAGCGCTGAGGACTCGACTTCCGGCGGCCGTCAGCGGTCGAACAGAAACTCGCCAAGAATACGCTCGCTGATCTGCCAGAGCGGATATGTCGCTTCGTCGATTTGCAGGTCGCATTCCTGCCGCTCGGGATTCCATTGCGGAACGATCATCAAATGCAGCTTCCCCGAGCGGCAGGCGGTAATGGCTTCATCCGACCGCCGGACGACGACCACATCCTTGCCGTCGGCGGCGTCAACTTCGTGCGTTCCGCGGTAGTCCTTCACCAACTCGATGCGGCGGACGACCAGTTCGCCGTCCGCAAACGCAGCCCGAAACTCATGGCTGCCTCTCTTGTGCGCCGGGAGCCGGTTGAACTCGGCTACATCGTCCTTCACCCGCTTGATGATGGAGTTGAGGCAATCGTCAACGGAGCAGTTCGCCCGCGCCGTTACCCATCCGGCTCTCATGCGACTGGCCTCGCGCCGGACGGCAGGCCGTTGTCGGCGATGAGGTCCCGATACCGCAGCCGCTTGCCTCTCATGCCGGCGGCGGTGTGCCCCATCATGTCCTCGGTATCGAGAGGCCGGATGTTGTGACGGCCCGCAGCCTCGGCGACATAGAGGTCGAGATGCTTTTCGCTGAACTTGTGGAAGGTTCCGACGAAGCTGCGCTTGAGGCCAGACCAGAAGCTCTCCATGCCATTCGTGGAGGCCATGCCGCGCACGAACTCCTTGGCCGAGTGCTTCACCGCCTCGTGGCTGTATTCGGGCATCCCCGCATAGGCAGGCGCTTCGTCGGTATAGAGCGTCGCGCCGGGCGCTACATGGTCGCGCACGAACCCTTGCAGGGCCGTCGCGTCGGTGCGCTCCATGCGCCGCGCAGCTACCTGGTTCGTCTCCCGGTCCTTGACGCCAGCGACGGCCGCCTTGCCCACGGTCCCGCGCCCGGTCCCGGCAAGCTCCTTCCGCTTGCGGTTGCTCATGTTCTTGCGCTTCCCGCCAAAGTAGGTCTCGTCGGCTTCGGCAGGGCCGAGGAACATCGGAACCTCGCCGTTCTCCAGTGCCTTGCGGAGCCGGTGCGCCAGATGCCATGCGCTCTTCTGCGTTATCTCCAACTCCCGGTGCAGCTTCATCGACGAAATGCCCTTGAGGTTCGTCATCGCCAGATAGAGCGCAATCGCCCAATCCCGGTATCCCAGCTTCGAGCCTTCCATGACCGAGCCGGTCTTCAAGCTGAACTGCGGCCGCTTCGGGCAGGACCGGCAGCGGTGCGTCATGGTCTTGTGCTTGATCGGGTGCTGCACATCGTAGGAGCCGCAGTGCGGGCAGAACGGACCTTCCGGCCACATATGCGACTCAAACCACTCCCGCGCCTTCTCGTCGTCCGGGAACATCGCCATCAGCCGCTTCATGCTGATGCCCTTGCGGAACGCCTTCCCCGGTGCCTTCTTTCTCATCGGAACAACCTCTTATGGCGTGTTTCGCCCTATCCTCATCATGGCGGATTACGCCCGTTGCGTCAAGTCAAAATGGGATTTTGGTATATAATTTCCAAACGATCTATATGGGCCTGTTCCTCACCCCGATCACCCTCGTGCCGGCGCTCTTCGTCTGGGAGTGGCCGGAGCCCGTTCACTATCTTTGGCTTATCGCCATCGGCATTTTCGGCACTCTCGGCCACCTCGCCTTCGCG
>JAJECZ010000386.1 GCA_022821735.1 Alphaproteobacteria bacterium
GCTCGGCCGCCACCGCCAGATGCTGCCGAACAACTGGAAGCTCTATGTCGAGAACGTGAAGGACAGCTACCACGCCAGCCTGCTGCATTCCTTCTTCGCCACCTTCCGGCTGAACCGGCTGACGCAGGAGGGCGGCGTGGATGTGGACGAAAGCGGCGGGCACCATGCGAGTTGGTCGCGCATGCAGACCGACCGGCCGAACGAAGACTATGAGAAGGGCGGCCTGCGCGCCTGGAAGGACGATTACGCGCTCGCCGACCCGCGCCTCATCCGGGGCCGCGACGAGTTCGGCGACGGCGTCTCGCTCCAGATCCTGACCGTCTTCCCGACCTTCGTCTCACAGCAGGTGCAGAACGCGCTGGCGGTGCGCCAGGTGGTGCCGAAGGGCGTGGACCGCACGGAGCTGCTCTGGACCTATTACGGCTTCGAGGGTGACGACCCCGAGCTCGCGGAGTTGCGCCTCCTGCAGGCGAACATGGTGGGGCCGGCGGGCTTCATCTCGATGGAGGACGGCGCCGTCGGCGGCTTCGTGCAGCGCGGCGCGGCCGGCGCGGCCGGGCTCGCGGGCGTGGTCGAGATGGGCGGCGCCGGCACGGAGAGCCAGCGGGGCCGCGCGACCGAGACCTCGGTGCGCGGCTTCTGGAAGGCCTGGCGGGCGGTCATGGGGCTGTGAGCGGCCTCCAGGACGCCGTGGACGGCCTGTTCGCGCGCTACGCCATGGCAATAGACGACGACCGGCTGGAGGACTGGCTGGAGCTGTTCGCGGAGGACTGCCGCTACCGCATCGCCGCGCGCGAGAATGTGGAGGCCGGCCTGCCGGTCTCGGTGGTCTATGCCGACGGGCGCGCCATGCTCGCCGACCGGGTCTCGGCGCTGCGCCGGGCGAACGTCTATGAGGCCCAGCGCTACCGCCATGTCGTCGGCCGCGCGCTGGTGGACGAAGGGCCGCCGGTCTCCGCCCGCGCCGGCTACCACGTCGCCCGCATCATGCGCGAGGGCGACCTCATGCTGTTCAGCACCGGCGAATACCGCGCCGCCTTCGACGGGGCGCTGCGCATCCGGGAGATGACGGTCGTGTATGACAATGCCCGCATCGACACCCTGCTGGCGCTGCCGCTGTGACGGGTGACGGGAAAAGGGACGAACTGCTGATCCGGGGCGCGCTGGAACTCTGGGGCGTCGAGCCGGAGGACGTGACGGCCGCACGCGAGGAGACGCCGCTCGGGCCCGCCTGGCGGGTGACGGGGCCTGACGGGCCAAGCCGTGTCCATCCCTCGATCTCGGGCGCGCTCCGCCATCTGCGCTCCTTGGTAGCGCCCGAGCGCCGGGCGAGCCGGGTGCTGTTCATGCGCGCCGGCGGCGGAGAGCCGCAATGACCCGCGTCATCGCGATCACGGGCTTTCTCGGCTCCGGCAAGACGACGCTGCTGAAGGCGCTGCTCGCGCACGAGGCGCTTTCGGGCGATGGGGTGATCGTCAACGAGTTCGGCGATGTCGGCATCGACCATGCGCTGCTGGAGGCGGGCGAGGAGGAGCTGGTGGAGCTCGGCTCCGGCTGCCTCTGCTGCGCGGCCAGGGGCGACATTCCCGCCGCCGCCGCCCGCCTGCAGGCGCAGCGGCCCTCTGCGCGCATCTGGCTGGAGACGAGCGGCCTCGCCGACCCCGCGCCCATCCTCCAGACGCTGATCGCCGAGCACGGCCTCGAAGCCGGCGGCCTCGCCGCGACGGTGGACGCGGTGAACGGCGCGGAAACGCTGGAACGCTATCCCGAGGCAGTGAAGCAGGCGGCGCTCGCGGACCTGCTGATCGTGACCAAGCGCGATCTCGCGCCGGCCCCCGAACTGGAAGCTCGGCTCCGCGCGCTCAATCCGGGCGCGGAGATCGTCGAGGCGAGCTTTGGCGGCATCGACCCCGCCCGGCTGCTCGCCATCGAGCCCCGCCTCGACGCGCCCGACGGCCACGACCACGCCGCCGGCATCTCGACCTTCACGCTCCGGCGCACCGAGCCCGTTCCCGCCGTCGCGCTCACCCTCTTCCTGGAGACGCTGGCCGACGCGGCCGGGCCGGACCTGCTGCGCCTCAAGGGCCTCGTGCTGATCGCCGAGGCGCCGGAGCGGCCGGTCGTCGTGCATGGCGTGCAGCATGTCTTCCATCCGCTGGAACGGCTCGCCCGCTGGCCGGGGGCCGACCGCAGCACGAGGATAGTCGTCATCGGGCGCGGCATCCGGCAGGATTGGGCGGAGGCGTTGATGGACGCGCTGATCGAGGAGGTGGAGCGATGTTCGACCTGATCCTGCGCAGCGACCGGGTGGTGACGCCGCAAGGGGTGGGCGCGCACGATGTGGCGGTCTCCGGCGAGCGCATCGCGGCCGTGGCCGAACGCGGCGCCATCCCGGACGGTTCGGCCGCGCGCGTGGTGGACGCCACGGGCCGGATCGTCATGCCGGGCGGCATCGACCCGCATGTCCACTGCCTCTGGCACCTGCCGCTGCCGGACGGCACGGCGATGCTGACCGACCCGCCCGCAGTGGTGAGCCGGGCCGCGCTCCACGGCGGCACCACGACGATGATCGACTTCGCCGCCCGCCAGGAGCCGCTGCCGCTGGCCGAGGTGATCGCGCGCCGCGACGCGGACTGGGACGGCGCCTGCTACTGCGACTACGCCTACCATGTGATGCTGCTCGGCGACATTCCGCCGGAGACGGTCTCCGAGCTGGAGGGCGTCATCCGGGACGGCTATCCGACGGTCAAGATCTTCACCACCGACATCACGCCGTCGCGCCGCGGGCGGATGGTGCATTTCGGCGACATCTGGGAGGTCTTCAAGGCGATCACGCGCGCGGGCGGCCTCGGCGTCATCCATGCCGAGGACAACGACATCGTCATGCACATGTACGAGACGCTGATCCGCGAGGGCCGGGTCGGCTTCGAGAACATGGCGGAGGTCCACAACGCGCTCTCGGAGGACCTGTCCTTCCGCCGCGTGCTGCGGCTGGCGGAGGCCGAGGACACGCCGCTCTACATGATGCATGTGAGCGCGGCGACCGGCGTGCAGGCGATCCGCGAGGCGCGCGCGAAGGGCAGCCCGATCTACGGCGAGACGCTGCACCAGTACATGCTCTACACCAGCGAGGACTACAGGCGCCCCAACGGCCAGATCTACCACACCTACCCCTCGCTCAAGTCCCCGGCCGACCAGGCGGCGCTCTGGGCCGGCACGCTCGATGGCGCGATCAACTGCGTCGCCACCGACGAGATCTGCTGCACGCTCAGGGTCAAGACGCTGGGCTCGCGCATCGACGACACCACGGGCGGCAATGCCGGCGTCGAGCCGCGCATGGGCGTGATGTATGACGAGATGGTGACCAGGCGCGGCTACAGCCTGGAGCGCTACACGGACCTGGTCTCGACCAACGCCGCGAAGATCATGGGCCTCTGGCCGCGCAAGGGCGCGCTCGCGCCCGGCTCCGACGCCGACATCTGCGTGCTCGACCCGGAGGCGCGCGGCACGGTCCGCGCCGAAGACCTCCACGAAGCCGACTACACCCCCTGGGAAGGCCACGCCATCACCGGCTGGCCCGCCATGACCGTCCTGCGCGGCAAGGTGGTGGTGGAGGACGGCGCGTTCCTGGGCGACCCGGCGGACGGCAAGTATCTCAAGCGCGAGGTGCCGGAGGCGGTGAGGGCGGGGCCGGGGGTTTAGGAGGGCGCCATGCTCATGCACGATCCGCCCCATCCCGGCGGCGTTCTCCGGCGGCAATGCCTCGAACCGCTGGGACTGACGGTGACCGAAGCCGCGAAGGGCCTTGCGGTGTCGCGCAACACGCTCTCCATGCTCCTCAACGGCCGCCTCGGAATTTCTCCCGAAATGGCGATCCGGCTCTCGGAGGCGTTCGGGGGCAGCCCGGAAAGCTGGCTGCTCCAGCAGATGCAATACGACCTCTGGCAGGCGAAGACGAACCGCGGACAGGTCGCCGTCCGCAGATCCGCTGCATGACCCGCGCCGTCGACCGGACGCCCGCCGTTTCTTCCGCTTGACCAGCAGTCGGCGAAGCCCTGGAACGGGCGACGAGAAACACGGGCAAGGGCGAATACCGCAAGATCAGCCATGCCAGCGACCTGCTCCGGCGGATCGACCCGGAGACGCTGTCCCGCCTGCCGGCGGCTGTTCGACACGCTGGCGGGGGAGATCGGGCGGCAATAGCCGGGGACGGCGCGCCTCTTCCGCCGTCCTCAGAAAAAATCCCTTCGCAGGGGTTGAAACCGCGTGTTGTTGCCATTATGTTTCATTCCGTGCACAGCAACAGGAGCCCGGCGGCGCGCGCGGCCGGCGGGTTTTTTCTGCCCCTTTCCGGGGAACGGGTGAAGTGCGTCCTGGGCCCGCCTCGCGCGCGCGGGCAATCAGGCGCGCGAACCGCGCCGGCGCAAACGCGCGGGCGCCCGCGCACGCGATACGCGCGGCAAAGGGTCCCGCCGCACGGGGTGCGGGCGGCGGTGGGAGGAAGGAGGAGAACGGAACGCGATGGAGGAAACGGCATGCCGGAGACGGGCGGGGAGGAGAGGGCTTCCATGACGAAACATGACATTTCATGACATCCCGCGGGGGTCTCTCACGACGGAACATGACAAAACATGACAAAACATGACACATACCGACGGTCTCCCCGCGCCGCCGGGCGGGGCCGCCCCTTGCCGCCTCCGGGGATTCCCGGCAGAGTGGCCACGGCTGGCAGGAAGGACGCGCCCGTGAGCCCCGAACTGATCGCAATCCTCGCCGTAGGCGTCGGCCTTGCCGGGCTGATATGGCAGAGCATGCGCCGCATGGAAGCGCGCCTGGAGGCTCGCATCGACGGTGTGAAAGGCGATCTCGACGAAGCGAAGCGGGAGCTCGGCGCGCGCATCGACGGGCTGGCGGAGGAGATGCGCGGGGTGCGCGACCGGCTGGGCCGCCTCGAAGGCAAGATGGACTTCGTTTACGACTACATCATGCGCCGCAACGACCCCGCGCCGGCCGCCGAATAGCCTCCCCTGCCCCAGGCACAGTGAAAGGAACCGGGCCCCATGCGCCCCTCGATGGATCTCTCCGGGAAGACTGCGATCGTGACGGGAGCCGGCTCCGGCATCGGGCGGGCGGTGGCGGAGACGCTCGCGGGGGCGGGCGCGCATGTGGTCGCCACCGACATCGATGAAGCGGCCGTCGGCGAGACCGCCGCGGCGGCCAGGGAAGCGGGCGGCTCGGCGGAGGCGCGCGTGCTCGACGTCACCGACAAGGCCGCCATCCTGGACATCGCCGCCTCGCTCGTCGCCGTCGACGTGCTCGCCAATGTCGCGGGCTGGGACCGGATCATGCCGTTCACCGAGAACACGCCGGAGTTCATCGAGCGCATCGTCGAGCTCAACTATCTGGGCGCGGTGCGCATGTGCCACGCGCTCTTGCCGGCGATGATCGAGGCGGGCGGGGCCAAGATCGTCTCCGTCTCCTCCGACGCCGGCCGGGTCGGCTCGATGGGCGAGACCGTCTATGCCGGCGCCAAGGGCGGGGTGATCGCCTTTTCCAAGTCGCTCGCCCGCGAGACGGCGCGCCACAACATCAACGTGAACGTGGTCTGCCCCGGCCCGACCGACACGCCGCTCTTCCGCGGCCAGCCGGAGCGCATGCAGCAGGCGCTGATCCGCGCCATCCCCTTCCGCCGGGTCGGCACGCCGCAGGACCTCGCCAACGCCGTGCTGTTCTTCGCC
>JAJECZ010000166.1 GCA_022821735.1 Alphaproteobacteria bacterium
AGTGCAGGCGGTCCGGTCCAAGAATGCCGGGCCCTTCATGGTCACCGTCGATGTCTTCTGCGGCACGGATGCGGCTTTCCAGCGGGTCAATGCGGCGCTCCCGGCGGCGGCGGTCGGGCTGCTGTACGGCGTGAGCCCGGAGCAGGTCGACCGATACGAGCTCCCCGGCATCCGGGTCGTGAAGTTCAGCTTCCCCCGCCCGGCGCCCCAGGGAAGCCGCGGCGACCGCGACATGCACGGCGCGCAATGGGCGGTGCTGCTGGCGGAGGCCGAACTGGGAGAGGGCGGCGAAAGCGTCAGATGACTTTCGCGGCCCTCAGCGCGGCGATCCTGTCCGGAGCGTAGCCGAGGCCTGCGAGTACATCGTCCGTGTCCGCGCCCATCGCCGGCGCGGGCCGGGCGGGCGCGGCGTCTCCGGTCCGGATCGCCGGGCCGACGGAGCCGACGTGGCGGCCGGAGGGGTGGTCCACCCAGAGATGGCGCCCGGTTTCGGTCGGGAAGGGCGCGTCCATCGCCGCTGCAATGTCGTGCACGGGCGCGACCGGCACCCGGCCCTGCAGCTCCTCCAGCCATTCCGCCGTCGTCTTTGCCGACAGCGCGTCGTCGAGAACCTCCGTCACCAGCTCCCGGTTGGCGAGGCGGGCGGCGAAGTCCCGGAAGCGCGGGTCGTCCTTCCATTCCGGGCGGCCGAGCGCGTCCGCAAGCTCGCCCCAGAACTTCTCCTTGTTGCACATGACGAACAGCCAGCCGTCGCGGGTGCGGTAGAGCTGGGAGGGGGTCAGGTTCGGGTGCGAGGAGCGCGGCTCGCGGCCCTGCACGATGCCCGCGGTCAGATACCAGCAGGCGAGGTAGCCGAGGTTGGACATGGCCGCGTCGTAGAGCGAGACATCGAGGTCCCGGCCCGTGCCGCTGGCCCGCGCCGCAAGGATGCCGGAGGTCATGGCGAGCGCCGCCTGCACGCCGGTCGCGAGATCGACCATGGAGAGCCCCATGCGCGCGGGCGGCGTTCCCGGCTCGCCGGTGACGGAGAGGTAGCCCGCCTCCGCCTGCATCAGATAGTCGTAGCCCGGCCAGGCGGCGCGCGGTGCCTCGCGTCCGTAGGCGGAGAGATGCACGCAGACGATGGCCGGGTTGACCGCCTTCAGCGCGTCCCAGGTAAGGCCCAGCTGCGCCGGCCTGTCGCCGCGCAGATTGTTCAGGATGCCGTCGGCCGAGCGCACCAGGTCGTGCAGCACCTCGCGGCCGGCCTCCTGCTTGAGGTCCAGCGCGATCGAACGCTTGTTGCGGTTGAACGCCTGGAAGAACAGGCTGTCGCCTTCCGGCAGCGGGTCCTTCGGGTGGCGTACGAACCGCCCGACATCGCCGCCCTCGGCAATGTTCTCGACCTTGACGACTTCCGCGCCGAGATCGGCGAGCTGCATCGTGCCGAACGGCCCGGCCCCGTACTGCTCCACCGCAACGATGCGGACCCCCTCCAACGGCAGCATGGTCTTCTCTCCCCGGTTGCCGGTGCAGCGATGAGGTAGCGCCTCCGGCCGGCCCGGTCCAGCGCGTCCGGATTGCAGCGGCGGCAGAATCGGTGAAACTGCGCCGGTCCTTTTTCGGAGACATCTGGACATGGCTGCACCCAAACTCGGCTACCTGCTGCCCACCCGCGAGCGCATCATGAGCGGCCTGAACGAGACCGGGCCGATGCTGGCGCTGGCGGAGCGCGCCGAGGCGCTCGGCTACGATTCGATCTGGATCGGCGACAGCCTGCTGGCCCGGCCGCGGCACGACCCGCTGACCCTGATGGCGGCGGTGGCGGCGCGCACGCGGCGCGTCGCGGTCGGCACGGCCGTGCTGCTGCCGGCGCTGCGCAACCCGGTCGTGCTGGCGCACCAGGTCGCCACCCTCGACCGCATCGCCGAGGGGCGGCTGATCCTGGGCTACGGCATTGCGGGCGACGTGCCCAATATCCGCGCCGAGTTCGCGGCCGCCGGCGTGCCGTTCGAGAAGCGCGTCGGGCGGATGCTGGAGGGACTCCGCCTCTGCCGCGCGCTCTGGTCCGGCGAGCCGGTGGACTGGGATGGGCGCTGGCCGGTGAAGGACGGCGTGCTCGGGCCCACCCCGCACAATCCGGGCGGCCCGCCAGTTTGGCTCGGCGCGGGCCACCCGGCGGGTCTCGAACGCGCCGCGCGGCACTTCGACGGCTGGTTCCCGACCGGCCCCGACGCCGAGGGCTGGGGCGAGCGGTGGCGCACGGTGCAGGCCGCCGCCGCTTCCGCCGGACGCCCGGCCGGCGCCGTCGAGGGCGCGGTCTATCTGACGATTGCGCTCGACGAGGATGCGGACGCCGGCAATGCGCGCATCGACGCCTATCTTGAGAGCTATTACGGCGCTCCCGCCGCCGTCATCCGCCGCCGCCAGACCGCCTTCGCCGGCCCGCCCGAAGCCGCGGCGGACTGGATCGGCGGTTATGCCGAGCGCGGCGCCAGCCACATCGCGCTCCGCTTCGTCGGCGACCACGAACGCATGCTGGAGGCCGTCGCCGGCGTGAGGGACCGCATCGGCTGACGGGGCCCGCCGCAAGACGTCATGGAATGTCATGAGATGTCATGTTTTGTCATGGTGCGGGGTTCCGGCGCGGTCGAGGCAGCGTGCGATGGAAGCCTCGGTGCGGCGATGCTGGCGTTCGCGCCATGCCCTGTATTCGGGCGTCATCAGCCTGCCGGTGAATTTCCGCTCGCCGACAGTGCAGTCGATCAGGTGGCCGGGGAGGCTGT
>JAJECZ010000052.1 GCA_022821735.1 Alphaproteobacteria bacterium
GTGCGCACGGACAGTTCCGGCAAGAAGCAGGACGGCATCTCGGTCCTGCTGATCGACATGAGCCTGCCCGGTGTCACGGTGCGCCCGATAGAGCGTTTCAGCCGCATGTCGGACTTCAACGAGGTGATCTTCGAGGATGTCTGCGTTCCGGTCAGCGAGCGCGTCCACGACGAGGGCAAGGGGTGGACCTGCGCCAAATACCTGCTGGGGCACGAGCGCTCCGGCACGGCCGGCGTCGGGCTCTGCCGCCAGCGCCTCGATCGGCTGGAGGAGATCGACGACGGGCGCGACCCGGCCTTCTCGCGCCGCATCGCCGAGACCGGCGCGGCGCTGGAGGACCTCCGCTGGTCCTTCCTGCGCATGGTGGCGGCCAAGGAGGCCGACGACGAGATCGGCCCGGAGGCTTCGCTGCTCAAGATACGCGGCACCGAAATCCAGCAGGACGTCATGGAACTGCTGATGGAGGCGCAGGGCTATTTCGCGCATCCCTTCATCGAGCGCGCGCTCGCCCAGGGCTGGAACGAGCCCCCGGTCGGCCCGAGCGAGGCAGCCGGGGCCACGGCCTTCTATTTCGACTGGCGCAAGGCCTCGATCTACGGCGGCTCGAACGAAATCCAGCGCAATATCATCGCCAAGGCCGTGCTCGGCCTCTAGACGGCACCCCAGGACGGGAAGGAACAGGGACAGACCATGGACTTCGACTATTCCGAGGACCAGCAGCTCCTGCAGGAGAGCGTGCAGCGCTTCGTGCGCGAGAACTACAGCTTCGAGGCGCGGCGCCAGCTGGTGGCCACCGAGCAGGGCTATTCCGACGGCCACTGGGCGCAGTTCGCCGAGCTCGGCTGGCTCGGCATCCCCTTCCCGGAGGAGCATGGCGGCCTCGGCATGTCCGGCGTCGAGACGATGGTCGTCATGGAGGCCATCGGCAGCGGGCTGGTCGCGGAGCCTTACCTGTCCACGGTGGTCATGGGCGGCGGCGCGGTGGCGCTTGCCGGGTCGGACGAGCAGAAGGCGGAAATCCTGCCGGCCGTCGCAGAAGGCAAGTGCAAGCTCGCCTTCGCGTTTGCCGAGCGCCAGGCCCGCTACAACCTCCAGGATGTGGAGGTCCGGGCCGAGGCGGTGAACGGTGGCTACCGCCTCTCCGGCATGAAGAGCGTCGTGTTCGGCGCACCGACGGCCGACCGGTTCGTCGTGTCGGCGCGTACCGCCGGCGGCTCCCGCGATGCGGACGGCATCACCCTCTTCCTGGTGGACAGGGATGCGCCCGGCCTCTCGGTGCGCGGCTATCCGACTGCCGACGGCCTCCGGGCCGGCGAGGTGACGCTGGACAACACGCCGGGCGCCGCGCTCGGCGAAGTGGATAGCGGGCTCCCGACCGTCGAGGAAGTGGTGGACCGCGCCATCGCGGCGGTGTCGGCCGAGGCCGTCGGCCTGATGGGCACCTTGAACGACATGACGCTCGAATACCTCAAGACGCGCGAGCAGTTCGGCCAGCCCATCGGGCGCTTCCAGGTCCTCCAGCACCGCATGGTGGACATGTTCATTGCGCATGAGGAAGCGAAGTCGATGGCGATGATGGCGGCCATGCGGATCGACGAGGAGGACGCGAACGCCCGCAAGAAGGCCATGTCCGCGGCCAAGGTGCAGATCGGCAAGTCGGCCCGCTTCGTCGGCCAGCAGTCGATCCAGCTTCACGGCGGCATCGGCATGACCGACGAATACGCCGCCGGCCACTACTTCAAGCGCCTCACCATGATCGACCGCAGCTTCGGCGACAACGACTACCACCTCCGGCGCTACGCGGCGCTGTAGCGAGAGGCCGCCGGGAGGAGATTACGGCTCCTCCCCGAAGCTCTCCGCATAAAGCCGCTCGACGCGGGCGGCTTCGTCGTCGGTCAGGGCCGCGAACTCCCGGCTACGGGCGCGGGCGGAAAGCCTGCCGCCGTTCTGCTCCAGGAAGCCGCGCAGCAGTTCCACCCGGCGGTCCGGCATGTCCGCCATGTCCTTCACGCCGGCGGCGAAGCGGTCGAAGGCGATAAGGAAACGGATTTCGCGCGGCAGGTCTTCTTCCACCGTCCGTTCGATGCACTCGTAGAGGAACTCGGCATGGGCCGTCGCGTCGAAATAGCGGTAGAAGGGAGCCGTGTCGTTCAGCACCTCGACATTGCCGCCCTCCGCCGCCCGCCAGTCGATGAAGGGCAGCATTGCGGACGAGCGTGATTCGAGCACCCGGCGGTAGTCTTCGATGCGTTCCAGGATAGCGGCGCTGACCGGGAACACGACGCCGGGTGGGGTGTAGCCGGCTGCCGCCAGCACATGGTGGATCAGCCAGCGGTGGATACGGCCGTTCCCGTCCTCGAACGGATGGACATAGACGAACCCGAACGCCGCGGCCGCTGCCGCAACCACGGGGTCCAACCCTCCCGCCGCCGCGCGGGCGCAGTAAGTGGCGACTCCGTCCACCAATCCCGGCAAATCCTCCGGACGGGCGCTGACATGGTCCGGCAGCGGCGAGCCGTCGATCCGGTCGTGCAGCCCCACGAAGCCGCCTTCATCGCGAAGGCCGAGCTGCACGAAGCGCGCATCCTCGATGACGATGCGCTGGAGGCGCTCCAGTTCCGCGCGGTCGGGCCCCCGCCGGCTGGCCTCGGCAATGGCCCGGCCCCATCGGGCGGCGCGGACATTCGAAGGCCGTTCGCCCTCGATCGCGAAGGACGACTTCGTGTCGTTGAGCAGAAGGAACGACGCGGCACGCGCCATCAGGTCCGGATGCACGCGGCCGGCGGTCTCGCGGGCGCGCGCGTCGAGTTGCAGGGCGCGGCCCGCATCGAGCGCCGGCGTGCGCCGCACCATCGGGCAGAAGGCGGGCGTGCCGGGCAGGTTGTCGAGCACCTTGTGGCGACGCGACCGCTCGCCACCCTCGAGGGCAAACTGCAGGCGCATGTCCACGGCCGGGACATAGCGCACCGCTCCGGCATCGGGCAGGTCGAGCCGTTCTCCGGTCAGCCACTCACGGAAGAACCAGAGCCGCCGGGAGAACGCGCCGGTCGGCTGCGCGCGCACCGCTTCCGCCATCTCCCCGGCGGGCACGCTTGCGAACAGAGCGTCGAGCACGGAAAGGTCGACTCCCTCCCGCCGGAAAGCGAATGCCAGATGGCCGGCCAGCGTCGGGCGCGGACGGTGGGTAGGCGGCAGCAACAGCCAATCCGGCGTCGGGCGGGGATGGTGGCGCCGGGCGATAGCCGCCAAACGCGGCGGCAAGGGCAGGTCCAGACCGTAGCGGTCGATCAGCCAAGCATAGCCTGCCGGCTCGGCCGCTTCCGGCAGGAGACGACCGCGAAAATCGTTCATATTTCGCCTGTCTTGTTCCGATTTAGCCTATATCTGATTAATTCATACTATTTCAACCTGATTTTGCGTAGTTTGTTAAAATACGCGATAAATTCACCGAAATCTTCACCCCTCCGCCGCGCCCCAGCCGCCGCCGCCCGGCGTTTCGATGACGAAGATATCACCGGCGTTCATTTCCGTGCGGTCGGCGCCGAGCAGGACCTCGGTACTGCCGTCGGTGCGGAGCACGCTGTTGCGGCCGGGCGCGCCGCTCTCGCCGCCGGCGAGGCCGTAGGGCGGTACGCGGCGGTGGCTGGAGAGGATCGCGGCCGTCATGGGCTCCAGGAAGCGGACGCGGCGGCGGACGCCGTCGCCGCCCTTCCAGCGCCCTCCGCCGCCGCTGCCGCGCCTGATCTCGAAGCTCTCCAGCCGCACCGGATAGCGCCATTCCAGGATTTCCGGGTCGGTGAGGCGCGTGTTGGTCATGTGGACATGCACGGCATGCGCCCCGTCGAAACCGTCGCCCGCGCCGGAGCCGCCGCAGATGGTCTCGTAATACTGGTAGCGCGCATTGCCGAAGGTGAAATTGTTGACCGTCCCCTGGGACTCGGCCACGGCGTTCAGCGCGCCGAACAGCGTGTCGGTGATGTATTGCGAGGTCTCGACATTGCCGGCGACCACCGCCGCCGGATAATGCGGCCGCAGGATCGAGGGCTCCTTCACGCGAATGTCCAGCGGCTTCAGGCAGCCGGCATTGAGCGGGATGTCCACGCCGCAGAGGCAGCGGAAGACGTAGAGCACCGCCGCCATGCACACGGCCGTCGGCGCGTTGAAATTGCCGTCCACCTGGGCGGACGAGCGCGAGAAGTCGAGCACCGCCCGGCGCGCTTCCCTGTCGATGGAAACGTCCACCGCGATCCGCCAGCCCTGGTCGGTCTCGATCTCGAAGCTGCCGGGCCGGAGCGCGTCCAGCACCCGGCGCACGCTCTCCTCGGCATTGTCCCGCACATGGCGCATATAGGCCTGGACGGTATCCAGTCCGAAATGCGCCACCATCTTGTGCAGCTCCTCCACCCCCTTCTGGTTGGCGGCGATCTGCGCGCGGAAGTCGGCAAGGTTCTCGGCCGGGTTGCGCGCCGGGTAGCGCGCGCCCTCCAGCATCGCCAGCACCTCTTCCTCCAGGAAGCGCCCGCCGCGCACCGCCCGCACATCGTCGAACAGCACGCCCTCCTGCTCGATATGGCGGCTGTCGGGCGGCATGGAGCCCGGCGTGATGCCGCCGATGTCGGCATGGTGGCCGCGGCTCGCGACGTAGAACCAGATGGCGCCGCCACCGGGCGCGAAGACCGGCGTGATGAGCGTCACGTCCGGCAGGTGCGTGCCGCCATTGTAGGGCGCGTTCAGCATGAACACGTCGCCCGGTTCCATGGTTCCGGCGCGGGAGCGGATGATCGACTGCACGGATTCCGACATGGAGCCGAGATGCACCGGGATATGCGGCGCATTGGCCACCAGTTCACCGTCGGGGTCGAATATGGCGCAGGAGAAGTCGAGCCGTTCCTTGATATTCACCGAGGAGGCGGTCGCCGCCAGGGTGGCGCCCATCTGCTCCGCCGCCGACATGTACATGTTGTTGAACACTTCGAGCAGCACGGGGTCGGCTGCCGTGCCCGACGGCGCCTTGCGCGCGAGCGGCCGGATGCGCCGCAGCACCAGGTTGCCGCTCTCCGTCAGCCGGGCCTCCCAGTCCGGCTCGACGACGGTGGTCGCCGTGTCCTCCACGATCACCGCCGGACCGGCCACGCGGCTTCCGGCACCGAGCGTCGCCCGGACATGAACGGCGGCCTCCTGCATCCGGCCGTCGGCGAACAACCGGGTCTCCGCCGCCGGAGCCGGCTCGCCGCCTCCGGCAATGGCGGGTTCTCCTGCCCTGTCGGTGTGGCCCACAAGTTCGAGCGCCGCCGCCTCGATGACCAGCCCCTTGGTCTCCGAGACGAAGCCGAACCGCTGCCGGTGCTGGTCCTCGAACGCCGCCTGCACCGCCACTTCCGGGCCGAACGGCACGGTCAGCGGGGAGTCGGTGCCGTCATAGCGCACATGGAGCCGGCGAAAGGCCTCGATCCGCTCGGGCGGCACGCCCTGGGCCGCCATCTCGTCCCGGGCGAGCGCTTCCAGCCGCCGGAACGCCGCTTCCGCCTCGGCGATGCCGGACAGCGGCGCCTCCACCGCCGTCTCCCGCAGCACCCTGATGTCGGCGAGGCCCATGCCGTAGGCGGAGAGCACGCCCGCAAAGGGGTGGATCAGCACCGTCTCGATGCCGAGCGCGTCGGCCACCGCGCAGGCATGCTGCCCGCCTGCCCCGCCGAAGCAGTTGAGCGCATAGTCGGTGACGTCGTGGCCGCGTTCGATGGAAATGCGCTTGATGGCGTTGGCCATGTTCTCGACCGCAATGCGCAGGAAGCCTTCGGCCACCGCTTCCGGCGTGCGCCCGTCGCCGATCCGCTCCGCCAGCGCCGCGAACTCGCGGCGCACGGTCCCGACATCGAGCGCTTCGTCGCGGCCGGGGCCGAAAATGCGCGGGAAGAACTCCGGCAGCAGCCGGCCGAGCATGAGGTTGCAGTCCGTGACCGTCAGCGGGCCGCCGCGCCGGTAGCAGGCGGGGCCGGGGTCCGCGCCGGCGCTGTCGGGGCCGACCCGGAAGCGCCGGCCGTCGAAATGCAGGATCGAGCCACCCCCGGCGGCGACGGTGTGGATGTCGAGCATGGGCGCGCGCATCCGCACGCCGGCGACCTCGGTCTCGAAGGCGCGCTCATAGCTGCCGGCATAATGCGAGACATCGGTGGAGGTGCCGCCCATATCGAAGCCGATAATGCGCTCGAAGCCGGCCGCGCGCGCGGTCTCCACCGCCCCGACGATGCCGCCCGCCGGCCCGGAGAGGATCGCGTCCTTGCCCTGGAAGCGGCGCGCGTCCACCAGCCCGCCATTGGACTGCATGAACAGCAGCCGCGCGCCCCCGAGGGCAGCCGCCATGCGCTCGACATGGCGGCGCAGGATCGGCGAGAGATA
>JAJECZ010000324.1 GCA_022821735.1 Alphaproteobacteria bacterium
AAAGGTGAGCTCGCCGTGCGGGACGGTCCTGATGCGGTCCGGGGCTTCCCACAGCGGCCGGTTGTCGAACTCGTCCGGGCCGGGGGTGGCGCCGAACAACGCAGCGGCTTCGCAGGCGGCGGCGGTGGCGGACTGTTCGCCGGTCCGGGTGGTGTCGATATCGAAGGTCATTGTCGATCTCCTTGCGATCGGGTTGCACGTTCGGGGCCGATCCCCGATGTGATGTCCTGTTGGGTCACGCGCGCGCAGCAGAAGCACCTGGGCCTAGAAGCTCTTGGGGCGGAGTGGTGCGGAAAGTCGGCGAGTGGTGCGGAAGATCGCGCTGGCACTGCGTTGCGCGCCGGGCGGGGTCTGTGACAAGCGATCTTCACGGTCGCCGACTTTCACGGTCCGCCCCTAGAGCTTCTTGCCCAGGCCGCAGGGAGCGCAGCGACCGGAGGACCCTTCAGGGTTGCTGGCGCGAGCACGTGTGGCACAATGGGACAGCACAGCGGTTGGCCAATTCTCTCCACCTGCACGGACCCCATGGGCGTCGCGGCGCGGTACGCCCTCCGGACCTGTTCCCCGGACCTGGCGGCCATGCTTGCAAGCGGAGCGCGCAGGGAGCCTGCGAGCGAAGGCGATAGGGATAGGAGCGGTTTCGGAGGGAGCGCCAGCGACTGGAGATATGAGCGGATAGCCCGGGCCGAAGGCATCGCACATAACCCGCCGCATCACGCGCCCGCCCGCTCCGCGAGCTTCTGGGATGCCCATGCCGCCGCGCGCGCCAGCACATTGCCATGACAGGGCAGCGGTTCGCACCAGCAGGCCAGCCAGCAGCCATCGAGTTCGGCGAGCTCCTCCAGCGAAACCTCGCCAGACTGGATGAGCCGCCAGAGATCTACCCGGTAGCGGGCGATGACCTCCTCGCGCGTGCCGTCCTGGCCGACGTGCCACCTGTTTCCCCATTTCGTGCGGCGGTCGACCAGCACGGTGTTGCCCACGACATGCGCATGTTCGAACGCTTCGCGCAGCCGGGGTTCGCGCTTCAGGTTGATGACGGCATCCATCGGCTCCCTCCTCTCCTCGGGTCGGCTCGCCCGGCCTCCCGCTTTTCTTTTCCTCCGGCAACCGCCGGGCAGGCTCCGGCGCGGAACAGCGGCGCGAAGCGGGCGCGGAGCGCAGCGGCGCCCAGATCGACGAGGTCGTCGTTGAAATCGTTGCCGACGGGCACGATGACGGTGGCGGCGATGCCCGCCTGCGCGCAGCGCCGGGCGAGGCGCTCGGCCGCCAGCGCGCCGTCCTCGTCATTGTCGCGGGCAATGACGAGGCGGGCCGTGCCGGGCGGCGGCGTGAACGCGCCGAGGCTCCCGGCCGACAGCGCGGCCGCCGCGCGGATCTCCGGCACGGCGGTCACCAGGGAGAGCACCGTCTCGATGCCCTCGCCGACGACGAGCGGCGCGAGGCCGCCGGCAGGCGCGCCGAAGCGCACGGCGAGGCCGCGAATGCGCCCGAGCGCCTTGCGCGGCAGCGCGACGCCCGCCTTGGCGGGCCGGCGCGGATCGAGCCAGGTGCGATGCACGCCGAGCAGGCGGCTATCGTCGCCAGTGACGGCGGCGACCAGCGCCGGGAAGCCGCGCACCGCCGAGCCTTCGCGATAGCGAAGCGAGGGATGGAAGCGCAGCGCCGCGAAGCGGCAGCGCGCGAGCCCGCGCGCGTGCAGATAGCGCTCGGCATGGCTGCCGTCGATGGCGCGGCAGCGCCGCCACAGGCGCCGCGCCGCCTCGGTCGCGTCGTAAGGCGCGTCCGGCGCCCCCGGATCGCGTCCGGGGCAGGCTGGGGCCGGCGGCAGGGCGAGGAAGCGCCGCGCCTCGTCGAGCGCCGCGCGCAGCGTCGGCGCGCGCGAGCGGTAGCGGATGAGGTCGAGCAGGTCCCCGTGCTGGCCCGTTGCCGCATCCGTCCAACCGCCCGGCTTGCCCGAGCCGGAGAGGCGGACGAAGAGCGAGCGCCCGCGAGCGCCGTCGAGATCGCCGCAGATCCAGTAGCGGCCCTGCCGGCGGCCGTGCGGCAGATACTGCCGGCAGACCGCCTCGGCGCGCGCGGCGAGCGCTGCGGCGACGGCGGCGGCGGGAGACGGTTCGTGCTGCATGCGGGACTTCCTTCCAATTCGAGCGGGACGCCCGGTACCGGCCGGCCTCCGCCTCCGGCCGGCGCGGACAAGCGAACGGCCCGGGCGAAGCACGGGCGCGGAGCCGGGACGGCTTCGGGCCGGGCGGGCGGAGCGCGCGCCGGTCAGGCGCGGGGCGCCTCGGCCAACCGCCCGACGCGGATGCGGCCGGTCCAGGCGGCGGCGCGCGCGGCGGGATCGCCGTCGCGGAGCTGCTGGCGCAGCTCCATCCACAGCCGCCCCAGCACGTTCGCGCCCCGGTAGCGGTCACCGTCCGGCGTCGCGCCCCACCAGGGGTCGCGGGTCGAGACCTCTACGATCGCGCGCTCGCCGGTCACGGCAAGCGCGGCGTCGATCGCGGCGGTGTTGGCCTCGCGCTTCATGCGCAGCACCCAGCGCATGACGTTCACCCGCTGCTCGTTCCAGCGCGGGTCGAGGCCGGCGGCCGTGCCGCGCCCGATGGCGGCAGCCTCGCGCGCCGTCGCCGCGCCGGCAATCCGGCGCTGCGCCGCCGGGGCCGCGCCGAACTTCGCCGCCTGGTACAGGTGCTCGGACGTCGCAAACGTCCACGGGCCGGCGGCGATCGGCGCGGCCAGCGGGGCGAAATTGCTGAACTCACCCCAAATCTCGCGGGTGAACCGGAACGGGCAAACCTCGTCGCGATTGTAGATACGCATGGCGTCATCCTCCGTTGCCGGCGGCGGGCTCCCTCCGGCCCTGCCGCGCTTCGCCCCACCGCAAGCGCGCCTCCGCTCCGGTCCGGCGGCGCGCGCCGGACGGGCATGGGGGGAAGGACTCCGGCCCGGCTGCAAAAAAGAAGGGGACCGACGCCGAAGCGCCGGCCCCCGAGGCGGGAGGGAGGAGAGAGGACGGACTCAGAACGGAATGTCGTCGTCCAGGTCGTTGGGCGTGTAGGTCGGTGCGGCCCCGGTGTCGCCCACCGCGTCCGGGTCGGGCTGCATCCGGTCGCCACTGCCGTTCGGCTTGTCCAGGAACTGCACCCTTCCGCCCGGGACCAGCAGGATCTCGGTCGAGAAACGGTCGCCCTCCTCGCCCGGCTTCGACCAGCGGCGGGTCTGGAGCTTGCCGTCGATATAGACCAGCCGGCCCTTCGCCGCGTGCTTGACCAGCATGTCGATCAGCCCGTCCTGGAACGTGACCGCCCGGTGCCACTCGGTCTTGTCGACCTTCTCGCCGGTCTGCTTGTTAAAGTACGACTCGTCAGTCGCGATGCTCAGATTGGCGACACGCCCGCCGCTCATGAGGTGGTTGACGGTGACGTCGGCGCCGAGGCGGCCGATCAGTTCCACGCGGTTGAGTCCGAATGCCATGACGATTCCCCTTCATGGACTGGTTGATGACGATGGGTTGCGAACGACCGGGGCCGGGGCCACTCCCCCGAACCCCCGACCGTTCAATCTCTTCAAGCCCTCCTCCCCCTCTAACCGGCCGGAGGGAGCGACGACGCCGGGTCCCAGGGCTCCGGCGGCTCCGCCAGGCCCGGTTCCAGCGCCGGTTCCGGGGTGAGGCTCGCGAAGCCGTATTCCGGATAGACGGCACCCCGGTCGGGACAGCGGATCGCGCGCTCGTCCTCGACGACCTCGCGGACCGCCGCCGGGTCGATGCCGAGCTCGGCCAGCCGGTCGGGGGATGTATCGGGATGGAACATGGGGCGAAACTCCTCTGCCGTTGCCCGGCCCGGCATCGGCGCGGGGGACCCACTCCCTCCGGCCTGCCGGACACTCGCCCGACAGGCGCTCATCTCTTCCTCTACGACGGATGGACTGCGCGGCGGATCTCGGCCAGGCGCTCGCAGACGGCCCGTGGCGGCATGGCTCCGAGGTTCAGCACCGGGATGCCGCGGGCCTCGGCGATGCGGATGGCCATGCCCGTGCCGCCCTCGACGCGCCCTTCCGGCGTGAAGGCCACCACCGCATCGACCAGCCGATCCAGGGTCCCGCCCAACAGCACCGCCGCGTTCCGGGCATGCAGCTTGCGGACGGCCGGCGAACAGCGCTCCCACGCCGGATGCAGGGGCGCCGCGATCTCCATGCACGCCGCCATCGCCGCTGCCGACAGCACCCGGCAGTCCGGACCCCGATGCCCGTTATAGCCCCGCCACGGCAGCCAGATCGTCCGCTGCTCCGCCGGCGCTCCTGCCGCAAACGCGCCGTCGGCCCCGTCCGCGCCGCCGGAAGACAGATGCCAGCCGGTCCGGGCCAGCCACGCCGCCATCACGGTCATGTCGGACAGCACAACAGCCGGCGTCGCCCGCGCCCCGATCCCCGCATATCGCAATGTCGCCATGGTCGATCTCCCCGGTTGCGACTGCCGCGACTCCCTCTCCGTCAACGGCTTCGCTCCCGGACCGCTTTTCTCCACCTCTGCGGCGCGAACGGATCGGCCTCGCTTGCACTGCCGCGCTGTCCGGGGCATCGGAAGCGGCATGGACGGAAGGGGATGGATGGCGCGGCGCGGATTCTGGCCGTTGGCGCTGCTCTGGCTGCCGGCCGGGATCGTGGCTCAGGCGGCGGCGCGGTTCGGGCCGGACGCGGTCGCGGCGGACAGGTTGGGGCCATGGCTGGCCATGGTGGCGATGGAGGGGTTGTCGCTGGCGCCGCTCATGCCGTGCGGTCTGCCGCTTGCGCTCGGCTGCCGGAGGCTCTGGCGGCTCGGCTACCGCCGCGGCGCCCGGAGCTCGGGCGTCGCGCTCGGTGCGGCGACGGTAATGGTGACGCTGCCGGCCGGACTGCTCGGGCTAGTGGCGGTGGCGGCTTGGGCCGTGCTGCTCAGCCTGCCGGTCTGGATCGCCTGGCTATGGCTCGCACGCCGCGGATGACCGCATACGGCGGTGGGCCGGCAGCGGAGCAGGGTCGCCATGTGCGGGCCCCGACGGCCGGCTGGACGGGACCGGCTAGGCGGTAACCGGAGAACCGCCAGGGGGCGGCCGCCACCCCGGCAAGACGGCGCCGGGCCGGCTGCGCAGCGGGGTGGTCAGGCCAAACGGCGCGGAGAGGCGGCGGGTTTGGCGTCATGGCCGCGACCGGTGTCACCGGACCGCACAGGCATGCCCGGGGCAGGCATTGGCCATTCGCGCATTTTTGTGCGAAAGTACCGCGGGTGAACGGGCGTGAATTCATAACACGGGTGAGAAGGTTGGCGCGCCGGAACGGGATCGCGGTCAGGTTCGACAGGACAAGGGGCAAGGGCAGTCACGGGACCCTGTATTACGGCGACCGGCATGCCGTGGTGAAGGACCGCAGGAAGCCGCTCAAGTCCGGCACGCTGCGCGGCATGTGCAAGCAGCTCGGCATCGACCCGAACGACCTCTAGGGAGTTCCGACCATGGCAACCCGGTACAGCTACCCCATCGACCTCCAAGAGGAACGCGAGGGCGGATATTCGGTCACCTTCCCGGACTTCGGCGAGGCGTTCACCGACGGCGATACGGTCGCCGACGCAGTGGCGGAAGCCGCGGACTGCCTGGAGGAGGCGCTGGCGGGCCGCATGGCGCGGCGCGAGGACATTCCGGCGCCGAGCCCGGCGAAGGGCCGGCCGGCGGTGACGCCCGGCGCGGTCCTGGCCGCCAAGGCGGCGCTCTACGAGGCCCTTCGCGAGGAGCAGCTGTCCAACAGCGCCTTTGCGGTGGCCATGGGCGTTCAGGAAAGCGAGGTCCGCCGCATGCTCGACCCGCGCCACGCCACCAAGATCGGCAGGCTGGAGGAAGCTTTGGCCCGCTTCGGGAAGCGTCTGGTGGTCACCGTGGAGGCAACCGCCTGACCGCCGAGCGGCGCCGGTACTTGTGCCGATCCTGCCGTGGCCGGGCTGGAGGGGACATGACGTTGCGTATATTGACACATGCCGTTCTGACGCTGATGGGGCTGATCCTGGCAGCGCCGGCGGCGTTTGCCGACGATCTCAGGATCGCGGCATGGAACCTGGAGCATCTGGACGATGACGACGGCGCGGGCTGCGTCGGACGGAGTGCCGACGACTACGCCGCGCTCGCGCGGCAGATCGAGGAGCTGGATGCCGATATCGTCGCCTTCCAGGAGGTGGAGAACGCAGCGGCGGCGCACCGGGTGTTCCCGGCGTCCGGGTGGCATGTCGAAATGTCCCGGCGGCCCCCGGAGGAGAGGAGCCGCGCGTGCTGGGGCAAGCCCGGGGCGATGCTTGGCCACCTTGCGACGGGGTTTGCCGTCCGGCGCGGCATTGCCTGGCGGCGGAACGCCGACCTGGAGGCGCCGGGCGCCGGCGGCGCGTTCCAGCGCTGGGCCGCCGACATGGCCGTCATGGCGGGAGGCCGGCAACTGCGGCTCCTGTCCGTGCACCTGAAGACAGGGTGCTGGGGCGCGAGGCAGGACAGGGAGGAGAGGAGCCGGGAAGCCTGCACGGTGCTGCGCGGCCAGATCAAGCGGCTGAAAGGCTGGGCCGACGCCCGCCGGGCAGCGGGCGAGGCCTTCCTGATCCTGGGCGACTTCAACCGCCGGTTGGCGCAGGCGGGCGACTGGGCCTGGCGCATCCTGTCGCCGCCCCCGGCGCCGTTGCTGCTGCTGACCGGCGGCGTGCCGTTCCGCTGCGACCCGCGTTTTCCGGCGTTCATCGACCACATGGTGGCGGGAGGCGGCGCGGAGGCGATGGTGGTGGCCGGCTCGTTCCGCGAGACGGCCCGGCGCGGACCGCATCCCGACCATTGCGCGATCTCGGCGGTGTTCCGGCCTGGGGAATAGCACGGCCTGCCAGCCGCGGGGCGGCGGTCGGCGGGCCGGCAGCGCAGCAGGGCGCGAACGCTCCCCTATTCGCAGACAGTGCCATCGCCGTCGCCGTCCCGCATGAAGCGGTAGGCGGGATGGCTGCGCGGCACCGGTGCGGTGCCGTGTCGCCGGGCTTTAACGCCTTGGGACAGATTTTACCGCGCCCTGGCTCGCTCCTACCCGAAGCGGAACGAACCTCTTCCGCTCGCCTTGGACGACGATGACTGAATATCGAATGGGACAGTGACGATCCACCGCTTCGCGAGAGGCTCGAAAAACTGAAGGCGGTCATGGAGCGGCCCCTTGCGACGGGAACCGTGCAAGTCGGGCTTGCGTGGATTGCAGCGGATTATGTCTGGCTCAACACTCCGGACGGATCTTCCACGAGTGCCTCTCTCGGCTCCGGCGCCACCTTCAGGAAGATAAGGAGACCTGACCATGCGCTGTCCCCGCATCGTCATGGGTCTCATCTTGGTACTCTCCAGCGCCGCCAGTGGGCAAGCATTCAAGCTGGTTTGCCGCATAGAAGGCCCGAAACAGCGGATTCCATAGCATGGAGCACCAATCAAGCGGTCTCCTCCGTAGCGCAAATTCTGGACACAGCCACTTGCCGCTGCTCCCGACGTTCAATACCCCATTCTAGGATTTCGCGCCCATTTCGGCCTGCACTTGACCGGGGCACCAGAATCATGCACCGACTTCACGATGGCCTCCGCCACGGGCATGGTCTTGCAGGTTCGAGCATCTGATAGGCCAGAGTAGCTAGAGTCGTTACAGCGAAACTTGGGAGTTCACGCATGAAAGGCTTTATTTCGTATTCTCATAAGGATGCGCATGCCTTGACCCGGCTTCATGACCATATGGCTGTTCTCCATCGTGAAGGTCTAATTGAGACTTGGTTTGATAGAAATATCCTGGCCGGGCAAAACATAGATTTTGCAATTTCTGAAAAGCTTCATGAATCCAATTTGTTTCTTTTGCTGGTAAGCCCTGATTTTTTGGCGTCTCCATATTGCACAGAAATGGAAATGCAACGCGCTCTTGGTCGACACGCTAATGGTTCGGCCATTGTTGTTCCAATAATAATTGAACCGTGCGATTGGCATGCTACTCCACTTGGAAGCTTAAAGGCGTTACCGAGAGACGGCCAGCCCATTAGCACATGGTCGAATGAGAACGCCGCATACCAAGATGTCGTGTCAGAATTGCGCCGATTAATTTTGAGCTTGCCTGATGCTCCGAAACCCGTCTACGGTGTTAGTTTATTCGATAATCCTCTTGGTAGATCGGAGCAGTCGACACGTTACCGTGCCCAAAAAGACTTTGGAGCAATAGATCAGGCTGAATTTGCGCAGGCCGCGTTTGATGCTATGCGCGAGCACTTTGAAGCGAACCTCAAGGAGGTTGAAGCACTCGACGGTGTGAGGACAAGATTTCTGTCGATATCTGCAACTTCATTTACTTGCAGCATCGAAAATAGGAACAGGTACAGAGATGTCGCTCATATCACAGTTCACTGCAGCAATGAGTATCTTGGCGTTGGCGACATTACTTACTGCTTTCAAGCTAACGCGCCTCTTGGAACGTCCAATGGTTGGTTTTCTGTCGAGCATGATGAATACGAAATGTTCATTGCATCTACAGATTTCCGAAATGTGAACAAGAGACAAATGAATCCGTCCGAAGCTGCTGAGATGTTGTGGCACATATTCTTGGAGCAAGCAGGGATCAGTTATGCCTGATACAATTCACTATCGCCGCGTCAATTGCGTGCATCGTTTCGGGGCAGAAGCCCTTGACTTGAGGTTAGCTCATGTACTATCAAAGTCGTGACAAGGCAACGTAGTCGATTCGATGCCCAAGACGCGGCCGAACAGCTATTAGGGGGAGTCGGGAATGAAATTCGACGATAACATTATCTCACCTTTGGAATTTGATTGGATATCTGCTCGTTATGACTGGAGCGTAACTGCCGCGTTTTTACACCTTAAGGATACGGTTATGCAAGATATTTCAATCTTTAACGCCAAAAATACTGGAGGCACGGCTCATGCTAGCACAGAAAGAGGGGCTCTTTATGTTGGCTTCGCATCAAAGTTAATCGCATTTTACAGAAACGCGGATAGTATAGTGGTGGACCGGTATAGTCATTACGGCGGAAATCAGGTAAACATAATTACCGTGACACCTAAGGTGTTCAATTGTGGGACGAAAGGATTCATTGATGAGCAAGGGACGGCGTTTGTGTCATGGCAATTGAGCAAATTATGCCTTGAGAAAATGCTGTTCACAGAGGGTCAATGGTGATTTCAATCGCAGTGGAAGCAACTTGTTTGACGATTACGCCAACGAGGCTGGCTGTCGAATAGCACTGATGGCCGATTAATTGTGCGACTATGGCAAATCAAGGCTCAAGATTTAACCCTGATCGGCGGGCTGACCGGAGCACGGCCCTGTTTCGACTTTGGGGGAACTGGTGTGGACGGGCCGGAGCGAGTCGCCGTCGTGGCGCGTCACGACTTCCAGAACGGCGGTGCGGAACGGCCGGAGCGGCCTAGCGTCGCGGTGTAGCATGCCCGGCTGGGTCTGGTGGACCGCAAACCCCGTGCGGCGCCGCACGGGGTCCAGGAAGCGGTTCAGGTCGCGCTTGCTGGCGCCTGTGCACAATACCGGCTTGAGCATGTCCTGGTTCATTGTGGGTTATAGGGATTAGGCAATGCGGGCGCGGCAGTGCATATGGCCGGAAGCACAGCTGCACGGCGCTTCAATGCCACGAACTGCTGTCGGGATCGTCGTCCTCGGCCTGCATGGACTCGGCGACCATGGCGGTCCAGGCCTCTCGGTCGTATCCGAGGCGGCGGTTGAGCTTGTCGCAGATGTCGAGTGCCTGCTCGAGGTCGAGCGTGACCAGCGCGGTCGGGACATGGCCGGCGAGGCCTTCGATGACGAT
>JAJECZ010000038.1 GCA_022821735.1 Alphaproteobacteria bacterium
GTGCTGGAGGCCATGAAGATGGAGCACACCATCGCCGCGCCGGCCGACGGCACGGTCGAGTCCCTGCCCTTCGCCGTCGGCGACCGGGTGGAGGAAGGCGTGGAGCTGGTGGGCTTCAGGGCCGCGTCGTGACCGACCCGCGCGACCGCCTGATCGTCGGCCTCGACACGCCGGACTGCGACAGCGCAAGGCGGATCGTCGAACGCATCGGCGACGCGGCGCGCTTCTACAAGATCGGTATGGGCCTGTTCTATATCGGCGGCGTCGAGCTCGCGCGCGAACTCGTCGCGGAAGGCTGCAAGGTCTTTCTCGACGCCAAGGCCTGGGACATCGGGCAGACGGTCGAGAACGCGGCGCGCGGCGCGGCGGCGCTGGGGGCCGACCTGCTGACGGTGCACGGCGACCGGCAGGTCATGGAAGCCGCGCGCCGGGGCCGGGGCGCTTCCGGGACGCGCCTGCTCGCCATTACCGTGCTCACCGACATGGACGAGGCGGGCGTGCGCGAACTCGGCTGGCGCGGCACGCTGGAGGAGCTTGTGCTGGCCCGTGCCCGCCACGCAAGGAAGGCCGGCATGGACGGCGTGGTGGCGTCGGGCCGGGAAGCCGCCATGCTCCGCGAGGCGCTCGGGCCGGACATGCTGATCGTCACCCCTGGCATCCGCCTGCCCGGCTCCCCGGCGGACGACCAGAAACGCATCGCCACCCCCCGCGCCGCCATCGCCGCCGGCGCCGACCACCTCGTCGTCGCCCGCGAAATCCTCCGCGCCCCCGACCCGCGCGCGGCGGCGCTGAGGTTTCAGGAGGAGATTGCGGGGGCTTGAGAGGAGCGGCCTATTCCGCCGGGGCGGCCGGCGGCTCCTCTGCCGGGGCGTTGCGGCGCAGGATGTAGTCACGGACGAAGCGGAGTTCGCCCCGCACTTCAGCCAGCCCTTCCTTCACCTCGCCCAGGCCGGCCTCCAGACGGTCCATGCGTCGATCGACCCTGTCGATGTGCTTTTCCATGTCGCTGCGCAGCGAGCGGATCATGCCGACCGTCAATGCCGCCAGCGCAACGAGCAGCGCCGGCGTGATCCAAGTTTCCATCGGCCCGACTCCCGACAGCAATGCGACGCCTACAGTAGAACACGGGGCCGGGAATAGCGAATCGGAAGAGACCGGGGCGGCTGCACTGCCGACGACCGGAAGCGTGTCGCCAACCCCTGCGCCGCCGGCGCCGCCGCCTCGTCGTCGCCTGCGAAATCCTCCGCGTTCCCGACCCGCGCACGGCGGCGCTGCGCTTCCAGGAGAAGATTGCGGGGCTTGAGGGAGACACCCGGAAGCAACGGCCGCCGCATCGCGCAATCGCCGGCAGGCGGCTTAGAATTACCCCCGGGCCGCACAGCCCCCGGACCGGAACAGGGAACCGCAGACGGGATGAGCGAGTTCATCGCGCAAAACCTGTGGGAAATAGTCGGAATTGTCGCCGCATCGGTCGGGGCGGCGTTCGCGGTCGGCAATTGGGTCGGCGCGGTCAATGCGGATCGGAAACCGTTCAAGGCGTTCATGGCCGAGATACGGGAAAAGCTGGACAGGATATTGGAGCGCCTGCCCCTGCCGGCGACCGTGCAGCTGGGCAGCCCGGTCCGGCTGACCGGTTTCGGGGAGAAGACTTCGACTGGTCTCGCAGTGAATGCATGGGCCGTCGGTGAAGCTTCCAAACTCGCCGGAAGAGTATGCGGGAAACAGCCTTTCGAGATTTCCGAGCTATGTGTGGACTATGTGGAAAGACGATTCGCCGAGGACGAATCCCTGCAAAGGACGATGCAGGTGGTCAAGCAGCTCGCGTCTCCTATGCGAACCAGTCATGACAATAACTGAGTTTTTCGTTTCACTGGGCGCGCCGCTGCGGAATCCTGTCTGGTCATGGGGTGCGGTCACGCCGGACGAAAGTAAGGTGTATCTCCGGGTATGGCAGCACGAAATCGAGTCTGAACGGTATGTAAAGCCGGTCAAGGGAGATACTCGGAAACTGGGGCATAAAGAGCGGAAAAAGCACGCTAAGCTTATCAAAGAGGGTAGCAAAGCCTACTGCATTTTGTGTGAGCATAGACCTGCTAGGACCAACAAATGCGGACGCATCCGCTCGTTCTGCCCTGAACCTATACCCTCGAAACTAGTCCAACGGCATGGTGAGGATTATCTAGAATTGCTCAGATAGCCATCTTGCCGTCACTATAGAGGCCGCACATAGCGGGCAAGACTCATCCCCTTATTTATTTCCGTTCCATAGCTAGGATGGCCAGTAGCTAATTCTGCGATCCTGTGCAGACTTTCCCCGCACGCACGAATTTCATCTGCATACTTGATCCCGAATAAGTGGATCATGAGCACGGCTTCGCGTTTAGCTTTCCCTTCGCGATACATCCGCTCGAGAATTGCTATAAGCTCGTGTGGTGTCATCAGCATCTCTCGTCAAACATAAAGTTGAAAGAAAAATTTTTAGCTTGCTGTCTATGGGATGTCAAGTGCGGAAGTCTTCGAGGCCGGGGCGGCGCAGGGCGTGCCGGGCGAGGAGGTGGCGTATCTTTTCTTCCAGCGAGCGCCGGTTCGCCTTCGCCCGAGCCTTCAGGGCGGCGCCCGGCCCATCATCGACATTGCGCACGGTGATGGCGGCCATGATTGGCGCGCTCGCCTGTGAACGGCATTCTACCAGCATCTTGCCTGTATGGAGGCAAGATGAACGCCGGACCGTCGGCGCAACTTCCTTTCCCGTAAAGAACGCGCTTTCCTTGCAAGCGCAAAAGCAGGGATATGCTATGTCCCCACCCGGTATCCGCCGCACGGAACGCAGACATGCCCGCCGAACCGACCTCCGGGAACCGCCGTATCGCGCCGGCGCCAGGCCGCGCCGATAGCGTGCGCGCGAAACTTGCCGAACTCGGGCTGTCGGAAGCCGACATCGCCGGCGCCGTCGCCTGGGCCCGGTCCGGCGGCGGAGAAGCGGGCGGGTAATCCGCCGACAGCCTCCGCACCGCGCTTCGCGCGGCCCTCACCCAACCCTCTCCCCGAGGGAGAGGGCTTTTCCCTGCGCCCCGCCCGCCGTCACCTGCGCGGGCCGGGCGGGCGTTTTGCGCCGCGCCGGGTGCCGAGGCGGGCGAGGCGGCGGTGGCGCTCTAGGCCGCGGCGTTTCAGGAAACGCTGGATCGTGGAGATTCCGAACCGGAGGCCCTCGGCGGCCAGCCGGTCGCGCAGCGCGCGGACGCTGAGCCCCGGTTGCCGCTCCAGAAGGCG
>JAJECZ010000185.1 GCA_022821735.1 Alphaproteobacteria bacterium
TCAGGTGCCACCTGAGGCGCCGCCTCAGCCCGTATCTCGGGTGCAGCCCCGGACACAGCCTCGGGCGCCGCAGCCGACCCGGCCGCCGCCGCGCCGCCGGCCGGGTGCAGGTAATGATCGCCGCTCGCCGGGTCGTGCTCGACGCGCAATCCGCCGGGAGCGCGGACGACCCTGGCGATGCGGTCGCCCGGCAGCGCGATGCGAACCACCCCCGACGCGGAGACCTTCGCCGCAAGCTCGGCATGGTCCGCCGCCTCCAGGACACGAGTGCCGGAGACACGCGTGCCGGAGACACGCGTGCCGGCGACACTCGGGCCCGAGACGCTCGCGCCGTAGATGCCCGTGTCGCCGACGCTCGCGCCGGGGACGCCGGCGTTCCAGACGCCATAGCCGGCGTCCTGCGCCAACGCGGGCGCCATATATATAAGGAGTGCCGCGGCCGTCGCCGCGACAGGGCCGAAGCGCGCCCGTCCGCGCGGGCCGGCCCGAACCGATCCGGTGTTCATCGTCAGTCGTCCTCCATCTGCTCGAAGCGCAGAAGCGCGAGCCGGCCCGCGTCGATGCGGAAGGCAAGCCGGTAGCGCCGCCGCTCGCGGAACGCCTCCTCGCGCCCGATCCAGCTCACCAGATCGCCCGCGATTTCCGCGCTCAACTCGCCGGGGCTGCTCTCGATGCTCTTCGGGTAGAACGCGGTCGAGAGATCGCGCCTCTGCATCCGCTCGGCCTCCGCCGCCACCCAGGCGCCGATCGCGCCCTTGGCCGAGGCGTGCGAAAGACGCGCCGCCGCCTCGCGCACATGCGCCGCGTTCTCCGGCGTCAGCGTCAGCAGCGTCACCGCCGCCGTCCGCGCCGCATCCTCCAGGTAGCGCCGCCCGGCCCAGCTCTCGCCGACCTCCCAGGCCGGGCCCGAGACCGCCGGAACCAGAACCGTCACCCGCTCGCCGGTCGCCAGCCCGTGCGCCAGCACCAGGTTGGCCAGCACCGAGAGCGCCAGCAGCCCGGCCAGCGCCAGCCGCGCATCCCGCGCCCGCCGCCGCGCCGCCTCCAGCGCCGCCCGCCTCATGCCGCGTACCGCCTGACATGGCTCGGCGGCGTGCCCTTGAGACGCAGCACGAAGTCCGGCAGGAACCAGTAGAGCGCGTAGCGGGCGATATTGGCCCCGCCGCCGCGCTTGACCCGGCGCAGCAGCCACCACCCCGCAAGCCCCGCAAGGAGCCCCGTCACGAACTGGTTGGCGGCCAACCCCAGCACCGCCGGGCCCAGCAGAGCCGCCGCCTCGTCGAAGGTCCAGAACAACCAGCGCTCCGGATCGTCGAGACGGCGCGGAATGGTGTATCGCGCGTCGCTCATCAGACGATCGCCGTGCCGACCAGCCCGGTGACGATGCCGGTGCCCGCACCGGCCGCGACGCCCACGCCGACCGCGCCCATCAGCTGCATCGCGTTGAAGCGCAGCACCGAGCCCACCAGGGCCGCGCCCACCGCGAGCGCCGCCGCGAGCTGGCCGCCGGTGCCCTCGACGATGCCCTCCACCGTGTCGAGCGGCCCCTGGAAGGTGGTGTCGCTCGACGCCAGCGCGATATCGATGCCCAGCAGCGCCAGCGCCAGGGCGACGATCACGCCCACGACGATGCGGAGCGCGCGGTTGTTTCGGTCCTTCGGGTTGCCGGTCATCGGCCGTCCTCCTTTCCCGTGTCCTTCCCGTTCTTCCTGTCCCGCGGCGCGGCCGCCGCGCTTTCCTCGCGCTCCTTCTCGTCGGCCTCCGTGGTCGAGCGCGCCTCGCGCGCCGCCGCCCACTCGGCGACCTTCGAGCGCAGATAGCGCGCCCGGTTGCCCATGCGGCTGAACGGCGGTCCCTTGCCGTTGCCCCGGTACGCCTGAAGCGTGCGGGGCGAGAGCTTCAGAAACGCCGCCGCCTCCTCCGTGCTCATGTAGCCGTCGTCGATCATCTCGATCTCCCCTTCGTCTTCTCTCCCGACCCGCACCGCCGGCGCCCCGTCCTCCACCGCCGCCCGGATCGCCTCGCGCTGGGCCGGGGTGGTTTCCCGGGCCATCACGGCAGACGCCCTGTCCACGGTGCCGAGCCGGGGCAGGCCGCCGTTGAGAAGCCAGGTCGCGAAGGACCGGTTCCTGTTCACCTCGCGGCTGAACTCCGAGCGCTTCATGCCGGTGACCGCGAGGAACGCTCCGACCTCGGCCACGAAGCGGGCGCCGACGGGCTCGTGGCCCATCTTCACAAGCAGCTTGTCGACGGTATCGATGCGCGGCTCGCGCCCGCGCTCCAGCTCGAAGACGAAGGTCGGGTCGCGCATCGTCTTGCGGCCGAAGCCGGTGCGGCTCATGCCGTGGCGCTCCATATGAGCGCGGATGGCCTCGAGAAGGTGTGTGCGGTATCGGGTCATGGGCCGGAACGTAGGTGGAACATTCCGGCTTGACAATATATTTCAGTCTTGAATACACTACTGTTCCACGCAGCAGATACGAGCACCCGCCATGGAACACGACCCGCTACGACAAAAAATCAGGGATCTCCTATGGCAGCGCGGCCTCACCATGAAGGAGGCCTCCGCCGCCATCGGACGAAGCCCGAGCTACCTGCACCAGTTCATTACCCGCGGCACCCCCAAGGCGCTCGGCCATGCCGACGCCGGGAACCTCGCGAAGCTGCTCGGCTGCAAGGCCTCCGAGCTGCGCCTTTCCGAGCCGCCCCGGCGCAGGCCGCAGAAGCGCCGCCGCCGGCGCACCGCGCCGCCACCCGGCGCGCCGCTCGTCGCCATCCCCGAGATGGCGGTCGAGGCCGCCGCCGGGCCGGGCGCGCTCAACGAGGAGTTCGTCGACGAGAAGGCGCGCTGGTACCTGCCCGAGGGCATGATCCGCCACGAGGGCGACGCCGACCCCGGAACCCTGCGCGTCCTTCGCGCGCGCGGAGACTCGATGGAGCCGCTGATCTCCGACGGCGACCGGCTGGTGGTCGACCTCGCCCGGCGCACCCCCGGTACCGGCGAGATGGCGGTGCTGTGGGACGGCTCCGGGCTGGTGGTCAAGCGCGTCGAGGTGATGCCCCACGCAGAGCCGCCAGAGCTTCGCCTCCACTCCGCCAACCCCGAGTACGAACCCTACAGCTGCCTCGCCCAGGAAGCCCACATCGTCGGAAAGGTCGTCTGGACCATGAGGAAATGCTGAGAAGGCATGATGCCAACAGGCGCTAACCTGCGCTAACCCACGGTAAATTTGTTCTATTTTTCGTCGACGGATCGCGGCACGCGATCAAGGTTCATCCGCCTTCACAGGCGCCGCCGCGGCCGTTCGTCGCGGAATTCGGCCGTTGTCGCGCTGTCCTTCGCGATGCCCCCTGGACGCGGGAGCCCACGACAGCGTCAACCGGGCATGACGGTTCGCCCCCCGATTGCCGAGGGTCGGCGGTGAGGCGATGGATGCGGCCCCCGGGGACGGTCAGCCGGGCGCCGGCCTGGGGGCGACGTTGTCGGTCATCTTGAGGAAGTCGAGCACCCGCCTCGGGTTTCTGGCGAGATTGCGCATGGTCCCGGCGACGGCGAGCCCGCGCCCCTTGATGACGCCGATGGCGAAGCGGCGCAGCAGGGTCATGTTCTCCGGCCCGTGGCCGGCGCGGATGCGGCTTCGGTCCTCGTCGAAGCTCCGGTCGAGGATGTGGTGGGTCGCCTCGATGGTCCAGTGCCCGCGGTTGAGGGCGAGCAGGCGTTGCGGGGATGCGGCCTCGGCGGTCAGGCTGGTGACGCCGTAGGCGATCTCGCGGCGGCGCCTGCCGGACTTGACCTCGACGGTTTCGCGGCGCACGGCGAAGACCTGCCCGACGCCGGGGAAGTCGAGATAGTCTTTGAGCTCGCCGGAGACCCAGATGGATCGCCGTTCGCGGCGGCCGTGCCCGGGCTTCGGGCTCCGGTCCGTGAAGTCGGGCGCGCGCCGGGCGATCTCCTCATCGAGCAGGAGCCGGAAATCGCTCAGCAGGATCGGCTGGTTCCGCTTGACGGTGAACAGGTAGTCGGCGCCGCGGCCGAGCAGATAGGCGGCGAGCGCGCGCTGGGTGAGCAGGGCGTCGGCGGTGACGGTGCGGCCTGCGATGTCGGGCACCGTTTC
>JAJECZ010000201.1 GCA_022821735.1 Alphaproteobacteria bacterium
GTCGCGGATCAGCTGCACCGCCGTTTCGGCGTCGTTGAAGGGCGCGATCAGCACCTCGTCGCGGACGGCGGCGGGAATGCCGGCGCTGTCCGGGGCCGCCTGCGGGAAGTTGCCGGGCCGCTTCGGCGCCATCGACATGAGCGCGTAATCGTTCATGCCGTGGAAGCCGCCCTCGAACTTCAGGATCCTGTCGCGGCCGCGAAACGCACGCGCGATCCGCATGGCGTAAAACGTCGCCTCAGTGCCGCTGGAGACGAAACGCACCTTCTCGGCGCAGGCGACGCGCTCGGTCACGGCCTCGGCAAGCCGGATGCCGTGCTCGTTGTTGGCGAAGAAGGTCGTGCCGCGCCCGACCTGCTCCATCACCGCCTCGACCACTTCGGGATGGCAATGTCCCGCCAACATCGGCCCGGAGCCAAGCAGGTAGTCGATATATTCGTTGCCGGAAACGTCCCAGACATGGCTGCCCTGCCCGGAGCGGATGACGATCTCGAACGGCACATTGCCGAAGCTGCCGGCCGGCAGCACGCGACGCGCGGTCTCACGCAGCGCCGTCTCCTCGGCGGTGAGCACGGGTTCAGCCATTGCGCTTCCTTTCGATTGCCGCCCGGACCAGTTCCAGGCGGTCATTGCCGAAATACATGTCGTCACCGTCGAGGAAGAAAGTCGGCGAACCGAACCCGCCCCGCTCGATCAGCTCATCGGTCGTGTCGAACAGCTTCTGCTTGACCGCCGGGTCGGCGATGGCGGCGAAGAAGCGCTGCTTGTCGAGACCCGCGGCCTCGACAACCTCAGCCAGCACGTCCTCCTGGCCGATATCGCGGTCGTCGCGCCAGTAGGCCTCGAAGCAGCCGCGCGCGAACGCGGACACCTTGCCCTCGTCGATGGCGTGGAAGCAGCCGCGCATCGCCTTCACCGAGTTGACCGGGAAGACCGAAGGCTTGCCGATCTCGATGCCCTCGTAGCGGGCCCAGTCGTCCATGTCCTTGCGGTAGTAGGCGTCCTTGGGCGGGACCGGATTCTCGCGGCGCTGATAGACGCTCGGATTCACCTTGTTGAAGACGCCGCCCACCAGGAAGGGCTTCCAGACCAGGTTCGCGTCCAGCTCGTTGCAGAAGTCCTCGACGCGGTGGAAAGCGAGATAAGTCCACGGGCTGGAGACGTCGAAGAAGAACTCGAGGGTGCTGCTCATGGCGTCATGGGGCTCCTAGCGGGAGACGGCGCCGCCGTCGATGGTGACGACGGTGCCCGAAATGTGCTTCGCGCGGTCGGATGCGAGGAAGACCACCAGGTCGGCGCAGTCCTCCGGCTCGCCGGGCGGCGGATTGGTCGGCATGCATTCCTGCCAGCGTTCCTCGTCGCCCAATTGGTCGAGCGCCTGGGCGCGCATGATGGTGGTGAGTCGCTCTGTCAGGATCGGGCCCGGATTGACGCCGACGATACGGAAGCCGTCATCGGGGCTCTTGCCGCCGAGCGCGCGGGTGAACGCGATGAGGCCGGCATTGCCGCCCGCGCCCGCGATATAGCCCGCGCTCGGCCGCTCGCCGCCCGTGCCCACGACATTGACGATCACGCCCGCGCCCTTCTCCTTGAAGACCGCATAGAGCTCACGGCACATGTTGATGTAGCCGAACACCTTGAGGTCCCAGGCCTCGCGCCAGCGCTCCTCGTCGATCGCGTGGATCGGCCCGCCGGGAATGGCGCCCGCATTGTTGACGACGATGTCGAGTTCCCCGCCCGTCTCGGCGACCAGGCGCTTGACGTTGCCGCCGTCGGAGAGGTCGAGCGGATGGATCGTGACCGCGACATTGTGCCGGCCGCGGATGGCGTCGCGCGCGCGCTCGAGATCGGCCTTCGTGCGGGCCACCAGGTGCAGGTTGCAGCCTTCCTCCGCGAAGAGTTCGGCGCAGGCGAGCCCGATGCCTTTCGAGGCGCCGGTGATGAGCACGGTTTTCCCGGCCAGTCGCAGGTCCATCGGATGGAGTTCCTTTCCCTGATCGTCGTCGGTTTCGCGGAAGGGAACACCGGATAGCCGCTGACGGCAAGGCCGGTTGGACTGCGCCGGACGACCGCCCCTTTTTCACGCCGCCATGCCCAACTATGATACCGACGGTCATTGCGACGCGAGCCGGCGGCATGATTTCCGCCTTTTCCCGAAACCCCCGGCGAAGGCTCACTCGACCCGAAAACCTGTTGCTCCCGATGTTCCGGGAGTACGCCCTGCGCCGACAAGCGAGGCAAGACCGAAAGAGATCTGTCGCATTTCGCGTTTACCGTTGTGCAGACGACACTGCAAAGGAGCAGATGCCATGAGAAAGCTGATCCCCACAACCGCGCTGGCGGCCGCCGCCCTGGTCGGCGCCAGCCTCGCCGCGGGCGATGCCGCGGCCCAGGACAAGCAATTCATCTCCATCGGTACGGGCGGCCCAACGGGCGTCTATTTCGTGGTCGGCAACTCCGTATGCCGCATGGTCCACAAGGAAGCCGCGGAAGGCCGGAAGAAGGGCCGCAAGCACGGTATCCGCTGCGCCGCCCCGTCTACCGGCGGTTCGACTTACAATATCGGCCAGATCTGCGCGGGCGAACTCGAATTCGGCGTCGCCCAGTCCGACTGGCAGTTCCACGCGGTCAACGGCAGTTCGGAGAAGGTCACGAACTGCCCCGGCCTGCGGGCTGTCTTCTCGGTCCATCCCGAGCCCTTCCACCTGATCGCCGCTGACGGCTCCGGCATCGGCTCCTTCACCGACGCCAAAGGCAAGCGGATGAATATCGGCAATCCCGGCTCGGGCCAGCGCGGCACGACCGAAGTGCTGATGGAAGGCCACGACATGAGCGCGGACGACCTGGCAGTGGCAACCGAGCTGACCTCTTCGGAGCAGTCCCAGGCGCTCTGCGACGGCAAGATCGACGCCTACGGCTACACGGTCGGCGTGCCGAATGCGGGCGTTGCCGTGGCGACCGACGGGTGCGGGGCCTACATCGTCAACCTCAACAGCGA
>JAJECZ010000249.1 GCA_022821735.1 Alphaproteobacteria bacterium
GAAGAAGCTCAGCGGCGCCGTTGCCGCCAGACCCAGCAGGGCGGCCACCTCGACGCCCATGATCAGTGCGACGAGCAGTTCGCGCCCATGCACGGGAGCCAGGCGCGCGTCGCATTCCGCGAGCGCCGCCGGCGCCACCGCAGTCATCGCGTGCGCGACGGCCTGTTCGTGAACGCAATCGAACTCCAGGCAATGAACCTGGTAGGCGTTCACGAAAGCGGCCCCGGCGGCGGGCAGGCTGATGCCGTCGCCCAGCACGCGCGCATCGGCGCCCTCTCCCCAGCGCGAGGCGACGTCGACGACGGCGTCGCGGTGCGGGTGGCGCCGTCCGGCCACGCCGACGGCGAGGCTGTCGGCGAGGAACGACTGGGCCGCCGCCACCGCGGGTGCGGGGATGTCCTCGAAGCGGGCCTCCGCTAGGAACTGGGTGAGTTCGTCAAGCATGAACCATTCCCAGCAAGCCGCATCCCGCCACGCATCAGATGACGCCCCGGGCGCGCCAGTCGGCGAGGGTCCGTTCGTCGATGCCGAGCGAGCGCCCAATCTCCAGCGAGTGCTCCCCGTACTCTGGAATCGCCAGGTTCGGCTGGGCCGGTTCGACGGCAAACTTGATCGGCGGCCCGATGTGCCGATTGCCCCGCTCATCGGTGAGCAGCATGCGCCGTTGGCGGGTGTGCGGGTCCTCGAAAGCGTCCTTCAGCGAGCGGACAAAAGCCCAGCAGCAGTCCACCGGATCCAAAAACGACTCCCAGTATGGGCGGGCATGCTCGGCGAACCTCTCCCTGAAAAAGCGCCGCAGGGGCTCCTGCTCCGGGCCCGGCTCGATTTCCGCATGGGGCATTAGGTCGAGGCGGCCAAAGGCCGACAGCAGGTTGCGCGCGAACTTGGCTTCGGAGCCGCCGAGCACTAGGAATTCGCCGTCGGCCGTCTCGTAGATGTGGTACATGGCCGCGCCCCCGAATGAGCGCATCGCCTTCGGTTCGGGATGCGCATCGTCGCCGAACACGGGTCCGGTGACGTTGGGCGTCCATGCCAGCAGCGCATCGTACATGGACAGGTCGATGTAGTCGCCGCGGCCGGTGCGCGCCCTGCCCAGCAACGCCATCAGAATCGCCGCTGCCGCCATGAGCGAGGCGGTGGCGTCCGCAGCCGGCATGTTGGGGGCGGCCGGCTTGCCGTCCTCCAGGCCGCGGTTGAGCGCCGCGATGCCGGCGAGCGCCTGCACGGTCAGGTCATGGGCCGGCTTGTCCCGCAGGGGACCGTCCTGGCCGAAGGCGGAGATCGAGCAGTACACCAAGCCGGGATTGATGTCGCTCAAGGTCGGGTAGTCGATGCCCAGCCGCTCGACGACCCCGGGCCGGAACGCCTCCACAAGCACGTCGGCGGTCCTGGCAAGTTCGCGGAACAGGCGCCGGCCGCCCTCGTCCTTGAGATTGACCTTGAGGCTGCGCTTGCCCCGGGCGATGTTGCGGAACCAGACCGACACGTCCTCGGCGTCGCGATGGCCGATCGCCCGGGTCGGCTCGCCGACGCCGTTGGCCGGCTCCACCATGATCACGTCGGCGCCGTGGTCTGCCAGCATCATGGTCATGTGCGGTCCCGGCAGGAACGCGGACAGGTCGAGCACCCGGATGCCTTCGAGCTTCATGCTCAGGGAAACTCCTCGTCATGTTCGCCAAGCAACGGGCCGCGCCGGTCGGGCGCCCTGGCCCCATCGATCCGGAACGGGCTCGACAGCAGGCGCAGTCCGCCCTCGCGGTCCGGGTGCTCCACGCGGCTGGCCATGCCCACCTCGTCGACGAACGGGTTGTCCAGCGCCGTGCCAAGGTCGTTGACCTCGGCCACCGGCACCCGGCCCGCAAGCCGCCCGAGCCAGTGGACCGTGGACTCGGCCGCGAGGGTGTCCTCAATGGCGGCCTGCAGGGCCTCCCGATGGGCGAGGCGGCCCGCCGGATCGGCGAACCGTTCGTCCGCCGGCAGGTCGGGCCGGTCGATCGCCGCGCAGAAGAGCTGCCAGAACTTGGGCGTCTGGCACATGACGAACAGCCAGCCGTCGCCGGTGCGGAACAGCTGGCTCGGCACGATGCTCGGATGCGACGAGCGGGTCAGCCGTTCGGTGCGCATCCCCTCGTTCAGGTACCAAACCGCGGGGTAGGACAGCTGGTGCAGCGCGGTGTCGAACAGCGACACGTCGACATCGCACCCCCGGCCGTTCCGCCGCGCCCGCAGCACCGCCGAGACGAGCCCGAGGGCCATGAGGGAGCCGGTCATGTAGTCCACCATGGACAGTCCGAAGCGGGCCGGCGGCCCGTCCGGTTCGCCGGTTAGGCTCAAGTAGCCGCACTCCGCCTGCATCAGGTAGTCGTAGCCCGGCCAGGATGCCCGGCTGTTGTCCCGGCCGTAGGCGGACAGGTGGGCGCAGACGATGGACGGCTTCAGGGCCGCCAGGTCCTCGTAGCGGATTCCAAGCTTTTCCGGCTGGTCGCCCCGCAGGTTGTTGGCGACCGCATCGGCGTCGGCCACGAGCCGCTCGAAGCGCGCGCGCCCGTCGGGCGACTTCAGGTTGAGGTTCACGCTCTTCTTCCCGCGGGCGAAGGCCTGGTGGAACTGGCTGTCGCCGTCGCCGAGCAGGTGGGGCCCGACGGACCGTGAGTAGTCGCCGCCGGCGGCGCCGTTCTCGACCTTCACGACCTCGGCGCCCAGGTCCGCCAGCAGTTGCGTGCCGTAGGGTCCGGCTCCGTACTGCTCGACGCTCAGCACGCGAACGCCCGTCAGCGGACCGATCCCACTCTCCGGTTTCATTCCAAGCCCCTTCAGCCGGTCGCGCCCGGTTCAGGCCGGATTGCGGGCGATGAGCTGGCGGGCGATGATGATGCGCTGCATTTCGTTGGTGCCCTCGCCGATGCACATGAGCGGCGCGTCCCGGTAGAGCCGCTCCACCGGGTACTCCTTGGAGTAGCCGTAGCCGCCGTGGACGCGCATGGCCTCCAGGGCGTTCTCCACGGCGCTCTCCGAGGCGAAGTACTTGGCCATGCCCGCCTCCATGTCGCAGCGTTCGCCGGCGTCGTAGGCCCGGGCGGCATCCAAGGTGAGCAACTCCGCGGCCCGGGCGCGGGTCGCCATCTCGCCGAGCTTCAGTTGTATGGCCTGGTGCTGGCAGATCGGCTGGCCGAAGGTCTCCCGGGTCTGGGAGTAGGCGGTGGCTTCCTTCAGCGCCCGCCGGGCGATGCCCACGGAACGGGCCGCGACGTTTATGCGGCCGAGCTCCAGTCCGCCGACCGCCATGTAGAAGCCCTTTCCGGGCTCGCCGCCGACCAAGTGCCGCTTGGCGTCCAGCCTGTAGTCCTCAAAGACCAGTTCCGCGGAGTCAATGCCCTTGTAGCCGAGCTTCTCCAGCTTGCGTCCGGTCTTGAAGCCAGCGTGGGGCCTCCCCGTGTCCGGGTCCGCCTTGGGCGCGATGAACACCGACATGCCCCTGCGGGGCGGCGTGGCGTCCGGGTCGGTCTTGACCAGCAGCGCCACGGCGCCGCCCTCGATCCCGTTGCTGATCCAGGTCTTCGTGCCGTTGATGACGTAGGCGCCGGCCTCGGTCTCCGCCCGGGTGCGGATGCCCTGCAGGTCGGTGCCCGCATTGGGCTCGGTCAGCGCCAGGGCGCCTCGGATCTCGCCGGTGACGAACCGTGGCAGCCAGTATTCCTTTTGGAAGTCAGTGCCGTGGCGCTCGACGATGCGCGCCATCATCAGGTGGGAGTTGAAGATGCCGGAAAGCGACATCCATTCCTCGGAGATCAGGGCCACGATCTTGGCGTAGGTGGTCGCCGACAGGCCGAGCCCGCCGTGCTCCTCGGCGATGGTGGCGCCGAACAGCCCGAACTCACGCATTTGATCGACCAACGCCTGGGGATAGATGTCGTCGTGCTCAAGCTCCGCCGCGCAGGGCTTCACCTCATTGTCGACCCACTTGGCGATGGCGTCGAGAATGGCCTGTTCGTCCGCTTCGCTGTAGGCGCGTGCTGCTTCACTCATGGTGCGATCCTCATATCAATCGGGGCGCGTTTCAACGGTTCCCGACCCGGTTTCCACGGCGGCTCGGCATCCAAACCGCTCATGCCGGCGCCGGCACCGCGTCGGCAAAGGCGTTGGCGATCGCAAGCCGGGTCGCCACCCAAACGCCGCCGCGGCTTGAGACGTGCTCGAGCAGCCGTTCCAGCGCGCCGATTCGGCCCGGCCGGCCAACGATGCGCAGGTGCAGCCCCAGGGACATCATGCGCGCACCGTCCTCCGCCGCCTCCCGCGCCAGCCAGTCGAAGGTGTCGATGGCGTAGGCCGCCCAGTCCCTGGGGCTGAGCGAAGGCGCGGTCCACATCTTCATGTCGTTGGTGTCGAGCGCGTAGGGCACCATCAGCAGCGGTCTCCGCTGGCCGCCGCCGCAGTCCACCATCGTCCAGAACGGCATGTCGCCGGAGTAGTCGTCCATGTGGTAGGTGAAGCCCTGCTCGAGCAGCAGCCGTTGGGTGTTCTCCGTGTGCAGGAAGCGGGACAGCCACCCCGCTGGGCGCTGGCCGGCGGTTTTCTCGATGGACTGCCAAGCATCGCGGATGAACCGGCGCTCCTCGTCCTCCTCCATCCGGTACTGGTGCACCCAGCGGTGGCCGTGGCAGGCGACCTCGCCGTCCGACGCCGCCAGCCGGCGGGCGAGTTCCGGGGCCCGCTCAAGCGCGAGCGCCGCGGCGGTGGCGGTGAACGGCAGCCCCCGTCTTTCGAGCAGGCCGAGAACGCGCGCAGCGCCCGCCTCGATGCCGTAACGGTAGTTGGACTCGTTGCCGTGGACGCGCACGGGCTGCCGGGGCACGGCGCCGATCTCGTCGACCAGCTCCGGCGCCGCATCGCCGTCACGCACGTTCATCTCGGCGCCCTCCTCGACGTTCACGACAATGGACAGCGCGAGCCGGCTGCCGTCGGGCCAGCTGAAGTCGGTCGGCACGCCGGTCACGATGTCCTTCGCCCCGCCGGCGCGCACGGCGTCCCGGTCATGAAGCCGTCCGTGGCGCTTGGT
>JAJECZ010000337.1 GCA_022821735.1 Alphaproteobacteria bacterium
TTCGGTCCGGAAATCCGGGTGAACTGCGTGGCGCCGGGCCTGATCGACACCGACATGACGAAGGACATGAGCGCCGAGATGCACGCCCGCATCGTCGGCGAGACGCCGGCCGGGCGCAGCGGCACACCGGAGGACGTCGCGGAACTCACCTGCTTCCTGCTGAGCGACGCCGCCAGCTTCATCACCGGCCAGACCTGCGTCACCTCCGGCGGCCTCGTGACGCTGCCCTAACGAACTGCGGGGCGCGGGCCGGCGCCGCGGGCGAAGCGGGCGTCGTTGTAGATCTTGACCGTGGTGGGCGCGTAGAGCGGCGGGTGCCTCGCATCCACGCAGGTGCCGATGCAGGCGATCGGCGCGTCGTAGTTGGGACGGGTGAAATAGCCGATGGACAGCCGGCGCGAGCGGGACCGCGCCCCGGCTTCGGGAACCGCCACGCGGTGCGGCGTCGAGACCCAGCGGTCGTTCGTCCAGCGCATCAGCAGGTCGCCGATATTGACGATGAAGGTGTTGTCGATGGCCGGCGCGTCGATCCAGTCGCTGCCGCGCGGGCGCACTTGGAGGCCGCCGGCCGCCGCCTCGTTGCGCAGGATCGTCATCATACCGAGGTCGGTATGGACGCCGCAGCGCAACTGGCCCGGCTCCAGTTCGCGGTCCGGCGCGGGGTAGTGCAGCAGGCGGAGCTGGCTCGCATGGCGGTCGAGCTTGTCGTGGAACCAGTGCGCCGGAAGGCCGAGCGCGAGGGCGAAGTAGCAGGCGAGCCGCCGGGAGAGATCGTCCAGCGCCGCGAAATAGGCCTTCATGGCCGGTTCAAGCGACGGCAGCGCGGCGGGCCAGAGATTGGGCGCGAAGTTCGGATAGGAAAGCTCGTGCGAGTGGTAGCGGTCGTCCGGGCGGTCGAACGGGCCGATGGCGAAGACCTCCTTGTAGTCCGGGGGCGTGTCGCCGCCGTGCATCCGGGCCAGCGTCTCCTCGCCATAGGGGATGTAGCCCCGGTTCTGGTCGTGCTGCGGCCGGCGGACCGTCATCTTCGCTTCGAGCGGCAGGTCGAAGAAGGCCTGCGCGGCACCGTAGAGCGCCCGCTGGATTTCCTCCGGCACGCCGTGGTTGCCGACCACGACGAAGCCGATCTCGCGGCAGATGCCGTCGAGCTCCCGCGCGGCGGTGGCGACGGTCGCGGGGTCCTTGCTCTCGAAGCGTTCAAGGTCCAGAACGGGAATCGTGCGCATCGCCATGCCGCCTCGCTTGCCGGCGGGAACGGCCCGCCCGGCCCCGCCATGATGCCACGGCGCGCCCGGATTGTCTTGCAGGCGGACCGCCGGCGGAGTAGCGCATCGCAATCGACCCGATCCCGGCCGGCCCGGCCGCCGGAACTCGCGAACGACGATGAGGAGCCTGCCCCCATGCGCCTGCAGACAAGCCTTTCGCTGGACCGCGCCAATGCAATCGTCGCCGAGGCCCTGCGTCTGGGGCGGGAGGCCGATCTGCTCCCGTTGACGGTGGTCGCGCTCGATGCGGGCGGCAGGCTGATCGCCATGCAGTCGGAAGACGGTTCGGGCCTGCTGCGCTTCGACATAGCCTTCGGCAAGGCGTGGGGCGCACTCGGCATGGGGATATCCAGCCGCCTCATCCGCGACCGGCTGGCGGAGCGTCCGACCTTTCAGGCCGCGCTTGCCGCGGCGTCGGACGGGCGGCTAATCCCTGTGCCGGGCGGTGTGCTGGTCCGGACGGGCGAGGGCGTGACCATCGGCGCCGTGGGCATCAGCGGCGACACGTCGGAGAAGGACGAATATTGCGCCATCGAAGCGATCGGGAGCGCGGGCCTGTTCCCGGAACCTGCCGCGCCGGACCCGAATTGGCGCGGCTCGTCGCTGTCGGACCGCGACCCGGCGCGGCCGTGAACCGCTGGCTGTCGTATCCGGGAGCGCGCGGCAATGCATGCGGTCGTCAGCCGGCTGTTTCGCCAGGCCCAAATCTGGACGGCGATAGCGCTCGTCCTGGTTGCGGGCTGGGCGTTCGTCGCCTGGATGACGCTCGACATGGCGCATCCGTTCATCCGGTCGATGATGCCGCTCGACGCCGCATGGTCCGGGACTACGGCGGTTTCCGTGTTCGCCATGTGGGGCGGCATGATGGTCGCCATGATGCTGCCCTCGGCCGCGCCCATGATCCTGACGTTCGACTCCGTGGAGCGCCGCAATGCGGCGTCCGGGCAGGCGACGCCGCGGTCGCTGGTCTTCGCCGGCGCCTATCTTCTCGTGTGGATCGGGTTTTCGGGGCTTGCCGCCGGCGCGCAGTGGGCGTTGCAGGCCGGCGCCATGCTGACCCCGATGATCGTGAGCAACTCGGACGGGCTGACGGCGGGGCTGCTCTTCCTCGCGGGCCTCTATCAGCTGACGCCGTTGAAGCAGGCCTGTCTGAGGCATTGCCGCACGCCGCACGGCTTCCTGATGGCGGAATGGCGCGACGGCGTGCGCGGCGCTTTCCGGATGGGTCTGAAGCACGGCCTCTATTGCGCGGGATGCTGCTGGGCGCTCATGCTCCTGCTGTTCGTCGCGGGCGTCATGAATCCGGTATGGATCGTGTTCCTGACCGTCGTGGTGGCGCTCGAGAAATGGCCGCGCCTGCCCATCGGCCTCACCCGGCTGTCCGGAGCGGCCCTGCTGTTCGCCGGCGCTGCGATACTGCTTTGACCGGCCGGACGGTGACATGGGCGGGAATTCCGGGTTAGGAGACACGGCCGGGGTCGGGAGGCGAAGCCATGAGCGACAACACCACCGTCATCCGCAATGCGTCCTGGATCGCGGCCTGGGACGGCGGTCGCCACCGCTATCTGCGCGACGGAGACATCGCCTTTGCCGGGGACCGGATCGTGCAGGTGGGCGGCCGCTACGAAGGCGCCGCCGACCGGAGCATCGACGGCTCGCGCCGCTTCGCCATGCCGGGCCTCGTCAACCTCCACTCGCACCCGCACACCGAACCCGCCTACAAGGGAGTCCGCGAGGACCACGGCGTGCCGGAGATGTACGACACCGGGCTCTACGAGCGCATGTGCGCCTTCGTCCTGGACGCGGACGGCCGCCGCGCGGGGATGGAGATGGCCTATGCCGAGCTGCTGCTCTCCGGCGTCACCACCGTGGTCGATCTCTCGGGGCCGGTGGAAGGGTGGCTCGAATGCGCGGGCCGCAGCGGTCTTCGCTATTACATCGGCCCCTATTTCGCCGACGCCCGCTGGTCGCTCCGGGACCGGCACCGTCTCCGCTTCGACTGGGACGAAGCTGCGGGGCGCCGCGCCTTCGAAGCGGCCGTCCGCGTCATCAAGGAGGCGGAGCGGCATCCGGGCGGCCGGCTTCATGGCATCGTTTTTCCCGGGCAGATCGAGACCTGCGCCGAATCCACCTTGCGCGATGCGGCCGCCTTCGCGCGCGAGACGGGCCGTCCGCTGACGACCCACATTTCGCAGTCCAAGGTCGAGTTCCACGAGATCGTGGACCGGCACGGCAAGACGCCGCTCGAATATGCCGCCGATATCGGCTTTCTCGGCCCCGACGCCATTCTCGGGCACGCGATCTTTATCGCCGAGCATCCGGACATCCGCTGGCGCGGCGACGGCGATCTCGGCCGTCTGGCCGATTCCGGGGCATCGGTGGCGCATTGCCCGTCGCCCTTCGCCCGCTACGGACAGGCGATGGACCATTTCGGCCGCTACCGGGCGCGCGGCGTCAATGTCGGACTCGGCACCGATGTGGCGCCTCACAATCTCGCCGAGGAAATGCGCCTCGCCATCCTGCTGGCCCGCGTCATGGCGGCCGACTACCGCGCGGTGGACACGGGCGAGATGTTCCGGGCCGCCACCGTGGGCGGGGCGGACGCGCTCGGGCGCAGCGATCTCGGCCGTCTGGCCAATTCCGGGGCATCGGTGGCGCATTGCCCGTCGCCCTTC
>JAJECZ010000291.1 GCA_022821735.1 Alphaproteobacteria bacterium
CCGGCTTTCGCGGGTCCGGTTTCGGCCGCGTCTGGAAGGGGCCCATGCATCTAGAGCTTCGCCTGTGGCGCTTCACCGAGGGCGTGCGCGGGCGCATCTTCCTGTCCATGTCGGTCGGGCTGCTGGCGGCGGCGCTCGGCGTGGCGCGGCTGGCGCTGCTCGGCTGGCTGATCGGGCGCGTGTTCGCGGGCGACACGGCGGGCGAACTGGTCTGGCCCATTCTCGGCATCGCGGCCGTGATGGCGGCGCGCGGCGCCTGCGAGCACTGGCGGACCATCGTCGCCCACAGGACCGCCGCGCTCGTCCAGAAGCGGCTCCGCCGGATGCTGTTCGACCGCATCGCGGCGCTCGGGCCCTCCTATGCCGGGCAGCGGCGTTCGGGCGCGCTCACGCTGTCGCTGGTGGACGGCGTCGAGCAGCTCGAAACCTATTTCGGGCAGTATCTTCCGCAGTTGCTGGTGTCGTTCCTGACGCCGCTGCTCATCTTCGCCTTCGTGGCCTTCATCGACCTTCCGGTGGCGGCGGTGCTGTTCGCCTTCGCGCTCGCCGCGCTCTTCCTGCCCGCCGCCTGGCACAGCCGCGACGTGATGAACTCGCGCAGCCGGCAGCGCTCCTACGCCGATTTCGCCGCCGAGTTCCTCGATTCCATCCAGGGCCTCGGCACGCTCAAGGCCTTCGGGCAGAGCACGGCGCGCGCCGACCTGCTGACCGGCAAGGCGCGCGAGCTGTTCCGGCGCACCATGTGGGTGCTCGGCACGAACGTGCTCTCGCGCGGCATCACCGACTGCATGATCGCCATCGGCGCGGCCGCGGCGCTGGCGCTCGGCGCGTCAAGAGTCGTTTCCGGCGAGATGGAGCTCGCCGGCCTGCTCATCATCCTGATGATGGGCGTGGAGATATTCCGCCCGATGCGGGACCTGCGCGCCGTGCTCCACCAGGGCATGGTCGGGCTGTCGGCGGCCCAGGGCATCTACGTCATTCTGGACGCCCGGCAGGAGGTGGCCGACGGTCCCGGGAACCCGGAGGCGGACCGGTTGGAGCCGGCCATCGCCTTCGAGAACGTGACGTTCGGCTATCCCGGTGCGCGAGGGCCTGCCCACAGGGATCTTTCCTTCTCCGTCGCGCCGGGGGAGCGGATCGGCGTGGTCGGGCAGAGCGGCTGCGGCAAGACCTCCATCGTGCGCATGCTGCTGCGCTTCTTCGATCCCGATTCCGGGCGCGTCACGCTCGGCGGCATCGATCTCCGGGACATGAGCTTCGCGCAGATCCGCCGGAACATCTCGGTCGTCAACCAGGACACCTTCCTGTTCCACGGCACCATCGGCGAAAACATCCGCATGGGCCGCCCGGACGCCAGCCGGGAGGAGGTCGAGGAAGCGGCGCGCATCGCCAATATCAGGGGCTTCATCGACACGCTGCCGGACGGCTACGACACGATCATCGGCGAGAAGGGGATCAAGCTTTCGGGCGGGCAGCGCCAGCGGGTCGCGATTGCCCGCGCCGTGCTTCGCGACACGCCGATCCTGGTGCTGGACGAGGCCCTTTCCGCCGTCGATGCCGACAATGAAGCGGTAATCCAGGAGGCGCTCGACCGCCTCATGCAGGGCCGCACCACGCTGATCCTGGCGCACCGGCTCTCCAGCGTCATCGATTGCGACCGCATCCTCGCGATGGAGGAGGGGCGGGTCGTCGAAAGCGGCTCGCACGGCGAACTCATGGGCCTGTCAGGCGGCGTCTACGCCTCGCTCATGCGCGAGCAGGCGCGCGAGTCCGAGGAGCGGGAGGGCGACCTTCTCATCGACGCCCCGGACCGCCCGACCACCGAGACCCTGGACGCCACGCCCGGCGGGGCGAAGCTGGCGCCCACCGAAGGGGTCATCAGGGCGGAGGGCCTTTCCTGGCTCCAGGTGGTCGCCGCGCTGATGCGCGTGATCCTGCCGTGGAAGGGGCGCCTCGGCCTCACCTTCCTGTTCGGCGTCGTGCGCGTCCTCGCCTTCATCGGCGTCGGCGCGGTGAGCGCGCTCATCGTCTTCAGTCTGAAGAACGGCCAGCCCTGGGACCACCTGCTGGTCTGGCTCTGGGTGCTGGCGCCCCTGGCCGGCATCGTGCACTGGCTCGAATCCTGGGTCGCGCACGACATGGCCTACCGGCTGCTGGCGGAGATGCGGATCGACGCCTTCCGCAAGCTGGACAAGCTGGCGCCGGCCTATCTCGTCCGGCGGCGGACCGGCGACCTGATGAACCTCGCCACGCACGATATCGAGCTCATCGAGTATTTCTTCGCGCACACGGTGGCTCCGGCCTTCGTCGCGGTGCTGGTCCCGGCAATCGTCATCGTCGTGCTCGGCGCGGCGAGTCCGTGGATTGCGCTCGCGCTGGTTCCGTTCCTCGCGGCCGTCGGCCTCAGCCCCTTCCTGATGCGGGGCCGGGTGGACCGGCTCGGCTCGAAGGCGCGCGAGGCGGCGGGCGAGCTTGGCGCCTATGCCATCGATTCCGTGCAGGGGCTCGGCGAAATCGTCTCCTTCCAGGACGAGCACCGGCGCGCGGACGGCTTCGACCGGCTCGCGGACCGGCATATCGCGCTCCGCCTGCCGTTCTTCGGCGAAGTGACCTTGCAGGAAAGCCTGCTGGAGGTGCTGACCGGCCTCGGCGGCCTGGCGGTGGTGGTGAGCGGCGCGGTGCTGGTCCAGGCGGGAACGGTCGATGCGGGCCTCCTGCCGCTTCTGGCCCTGCTCGCCATGTCCGCCTTCCTGCCGGTCTCGGAAATCGCCCATATCGGCCGGCGGCTGGCGGACACGCTGGGCGCCACCCGGCGCTACTACGCGCTGGAGAACGAGCCGGTGCCGGTGGAGGACGGCCCGGGTGCGCAGCCGGGCGGGGAGGCGCAGGCGGGCCTTGTCCTCGAGGGCGTGAGCTTCGCCTATCCCGGCCAGCACCGCCGCGCGCTCGGCGAGGTCACGGTGACGATCCCGGCTGGCAGGACGGTGGCGCTTGTCGGGGCGTCCGGCGCGGGCAAGACCACCACGGCGCAATTGCTGATGCGCTTCTGGGACCCGGATGCCGGGCGCATCATGCTCAACGGCGTGGACCTGCGCGACTACAGGCTCGACGACCTGCGCAGCCGCATCGCGCTGGTCTCTCAGGATACGTACCTGTTCAACGACACGCTGCGCGCGAATGTCACGATCGCCCGGCCCTCGGCAAGCGAAGCGGAGCTCGCGGCAGCCCTCGACCATGCCGCGCTGGGCCCGCTGGTCCGGACCCTGCCGGACGGGCTGGAAACGATAGTGGGCGAGCGCGGCGCCAGCCTCTCCGGCGGGCAGCGCCAGCGGGTCGCCATTGCGCGGGCGTTCCTGAAGGATGCGCCCATCCTGATCCTGGACGAAGCCACCAGCCATCTGGACGCGCTCAACGAGCTCGCCGTGCGCCGCGCGCTGGACGTGCTGAAGGCCGACAGGACCACCGTCGTCATCGCCCACCGGCTGTCCACCGTCCGGGATGCCGACAAGATCGTCGTGCTCGACGGCGGCAGGCTGGTCGAGACGGGCACGCACGGCGAATTGCTGGCGCGGCGCGGCCTCTATGCCGCACTCGTCCACCGCCAGCTCGCAAGCGCAGCCGCCGCCCAGTAGCCCGGCTTGCATCCGCGCCCCATGAACCAGCCCCGCGACCGCATCGGACTGGCGATCCTGCTCGTGGTCTGCGCCGTCGCGATCTTCTCCATCCTCAATGTCGAGGTGAAGATCCTGCGCGCGGATTACGGGCCCGTGCAGCTTGTCTGGGCCCGTTATGCCGGCGCGCTGCTCTTCATGCTCGCGGTCTTCACGCCCATGCGCGGCCCGGGCTTCCTGCGGCTTCGCACCGCCCGACCGGTCGGGCAGGTGTTGCGCGGCGCATGTCTGCTTACCTCGTCGATGTGCTTCTTCCTGGCGATCAAGTGGGTGCCGCTGGCCACGGCCGCGGCCATCACCATGCTGGGGCCTGTGCTCATTACGGCGTTTTCGGGCCCGGTGCTGGGCGAGCGGGTTGGTCCGAGGCGCTGGACGGCGGTCGTCGTCGGCTTCGTCGGCGCGCTCGTCATCATCCGGCCGGGTTTCGGCGATACGCCCTGGCAGATCGTCTTCACGGTCGGCTCGGCCTTCACGAGTGCCTTCTACTCGCTGCTGACGCGCAAGCTCTCCGCGGGAGAGGACCCGGCGACGATGGCGACCATCGCGACGGTGGTCGGCACCGCGGTCGTCAGCCTTGTCGTCTGGACCGACTGGCGTGCGCCTTCGGACCCGGTCGAAATCGGAATGATCGTGTCCCTCGGCCTGCTGTCGGGCTTCGCCCACTATCTCTACACGATCGCCTTCGCGCGCGGCCCGGCCTCGGTCATCGCGCCCTTCAACTACAGCCACCTGATCTTCGCGGCGCTGCTCGGCTTCGTCGTCTTCGGCTATTTCCCCGACCTCTGGACCTGGGTCGGGGCCGGCCTGATTGTGGCGTCCGGCCTCTATATCGGCTATCGCGAGACGGTGCTGGCCAGACGCGCGGGAGAACGGAGACCTTGACGAGAGACGCCCTTGTCGTCGCGTTCGACGCCAGCGAGCGGGACCGCGGCATCATCGCCGAAGCCTGGGGCGAAGAAGGCCCCCTCCTTCATCTCGCCGACACCCCGTCGCCCGAGGCCCGCGCGGACATGCTGCAACGCGCGGCGGCGCTGCTGGCGCAGCATACGGGCAACGACTTCCGGCGGGAGGAATGGCCGCTCCTGGCCGGGGCCCGGCTGCTGCAGATGCTGCCTGCGGGCGTGGACTTCATGCCGCTCAGGGACCTGCCGCCGGAGCTGCCGGTCGCCGGCAACGGCGGCGCCTCCGCCGAG
>JAJECZ010000448.1 GCA_022821735.1 Alphaproteobacteria bacterium
CATCGACCCGGGCGCTGACGCGTCGCTCGGCGGAATGGCGGCGACGGGCGCTTCGGGCACCAACGCGGTGCGCTACGGCACAATGAGCGAAAACATCCTCGGGCTGACCGCGGTCATGCCCGACGGCGAAATTGTCGAGACCGGCGGCCGGGCGCGCAAGTCCTCCGCCGGTTACGACCTCACGCGCTTGTTTGTCGGTTCCGAAGGCACGCTCTGCACGATTACCGAGGTGCGCCTCAAGCTATACGGCATCCCGGAGAGCATCGCTTCGGCGGTCTGCCAGTTCCCCAGCCTGGAGGCGGCCGTCGACACCGTAACGCTCACCATGCAATCCGGCGTTCCGGTGGCGCGTATCGAGCTGCTGGACGACACGCAGATGGACGCCTGCATCCGTTATTCGAACCTTGAGGACTTCGAGGTCAAGCCGACCCTGTTCTTCGAATTCCACGGCTCCCCGGCCGGAACGGCTGAACAGGCGGAGACTGTCCAGGAAATCGCCGCCGAACTCGGAGGTAGCGCCTTCCGCTGGACGCAAAGCCAGGAAGAGCGCAACAAGCTCTGGCAGGCCCGCCACGATGTCTACTACGCGTGCATGGCGTTGAGGCCGGGGTGCCGGGCTTGGTCCACCGATGTCTGCGTACCCATTTCCAGACTTGCCGAGTGCCTGATAGAGACCCGGCGCGATGTCGACGAAACGGGCCTGATTGCACCAATCGTGGGCCATGTCGGCGATGGCAATTTCCACTGCGGAATCGTCATAGACCCCGACGACCCGGAGGAAATGGCGACAGCCCAGGCCTTCAACAAGCGCTTGGTCGCGCGGGCGCTGGCGATGGGCGGTACCTGCACCGGCGAGCACGGCGTCGGCCAGGGCAAGATCGACTCCGTCGAGGCCGAGCGGGGCGAAGCCGTGGACGTGATGCGCGCCCTCAAGCTCGCCCTCGATCCGGCAAACAGGATGAACCCCGGCAAGGTGATACGGCTATGACACAGCTCGCTCATGCCGAAATGCGGGAAGACCTCGCCTGCGCGCTCCGCTGGGCGGTCAGGCTGAATCTGCATGAAGGCGTCGACAACCACTTCTCCGCCGCCGTGCCGAGCGAAGACGGCGAAATGCGGGGCGACCGGTTCCTCATCAATCCCTACGGCGTGCACTGGTCCGAAATGACCGCTTCCGCGCTTTGCCTCTGCAACGAGGAAGGCGAGGTGCTGGAGGGTGGCGACAGGGTCGAGAACACGGCCTTCTATATCCACAGCCGCATCCACGTGAACGTGCCGTCGGCCAAGGTCGTGCTGCATACGCACCAGCCCTATTCGACGGCGATCACTCTGCTCGAAGGCGGGCGGCTGGAGATGTGCGAACAGAACGCCCTGATGTTCGACGCCCGCATCGCGTACGACGATGAATATGACGGCCTGGCACTCGACAACTGCGAGGGCGACCGCCTGGCCCGAGCAATGGGCAACCGGTCCATCGTCTTCCTGGCCAGCCACGGAATCATCGCTTCCGGAGAGACCGTGGGGGATGCGTTCACGGACCTCTTTTACCTGGAACGCGCCGCCCAGTTTCAGATGATCGCGAGGGCGACCGGTGGAAAGCTGCGGAAGATTTCGGACGATGTACGTGACTCCGTGCGCCAGCAATTCGCCGAGGAAAGGCCGAAGCTCGCGGCACGGCATTTCGCCGCGCTGAAGCGCATCCTCGACCGGGAAGAACCGGAATACCGGTTGTGAGGCCCGGGCAATGAGGATCGAGCGCGTCGGCGATACTATCGACATGCTCGGCGAGGGACCGCTCTGGGACGTGGCCGAGCAGGTGCTTTACTGGGTGGACAGCCGCGGCCGCACGATCCACCGGCTCGACTGGGCCACCGGCGAACGCCGGGACTGGGACGTGCCGGCGATGATCGGCTCCATGGCGCTCCGCGAGTCCGGCGGGGCGGTCCTCGCGCTCCAGACCGGCATCCACACCTTCGATTTCCAGACCGGGGAAGCGACTCCGGTCGCAGACCCGGAGGCGGACGACCCCTCGACCCGCTTCAACGATGGCAAGGTGGACCGGCAGGGCCGTTTCCTGACCGGCACCATGGCGACCCGGATCGGCGAGGAGGCGCGCGGCTCGATCTACCGCCTGGACACCGACCTGTCGCTGCACCGGCTGAAGGGCGGCGTCATCGTGGCGAACGGCCCCTGTTTCAGCCCGGACGGCGAGACGTTCTATTTCGCCGACACGCGCCGGAACGCGATCTTCGCCTACGACTACAACACAGCGACCGGCGATATCGGGCCGGAGCGCGTCGCCGTGGATACAATGCCATACGACAGCGGACCGGACGGCGGCACCGTGGACAGCGAAGGCTATCTCTGGAGTGCGCTCGTTCATGCAAGCCGGATCGCCCGCTTCGCGCCCGACGGGAGCCTCGACCGGCTGATCGACATGCCCTGCACGCGCCCTGCAAGCGTCATGTTCGGCGGTCCGGACCTCGACATCCTCTTCGTGCCGTCGATCCGGGACTCCGGCAATGTGCGCGGCGACAAGGAAATCGACGGTGCCCTGTTCGCGGTCCACGGCCTCGGCGTGACCGGAATCCCCGAACCGCGCTTCGCCGGCTAGGACCGCACGGATACGGCCGGCCAGCAATACCGGGTCCGGCCGAGTTCGCGTCCCCAGCGTTCGACCGTCGCATGGACGCCGGGGCAGCCGCCGAGCCGCTCGTAGAAACCCGCAGCCGGGTTGCCGTCCAGCACCCAGAGCGAGACCGGCCCCTCCAGGAACTCCGCCATGTGGTGGAACAGCATGCGGCCGATGCCCCGGCGCTGCGCGTCCGGCCGCACATAGAGCGTGGTGATTTCGCCCGCCTCGCGGCTTGCGCTGCCGAAGCCCGCAATGCCGCCGTCTTCCGCCACGAAAACCTGTCCCAGCTCCGCCTGCGGGTCCCGGATCGCGCGGCGCCAGCGGCGCGTCTGCCGGCGGCGGGAGAGCCCGTCCAGCACCTCCTGCGGCAGCAGCCCGGCATATGCGTACCGCCAGGTCTCGACATGCACCCCGGCAATCGCCTCCGCATCCGCCTCCCGCGCGGGGCGGATGGTCACGCCCATTCGCGGCCGGGATGGTAGTTGGGCGGCTCGCGCGTCATGGCGACATCGTGGACATGGCTCTCGCGCAGGCCTGAATTGGTGATCCGCACGAAGCTGGTGCGCTCCTGCAGGTCCGCAATGGTGGCTGACCCCGTATAGCCCATGGCCGAGCGAAGCCCGCCGACCAGTTGCTGGACGACATTCGAGACCGGCCCCTTGTAGGGAACCCGGCCCTCCACGCCTTCGGGCACCAGCTTGAGGGCGTCGTTGACCTCCTCCTGGAAGTAGCGGTCCGCCGACCCGCGGGCCATGGCGCCGACGGAGCCCATGCCGCGATAGGACTTGTAGGACCGGCCCTGGTAGAGGAAGACTTCCCCCGGACTCTCTTCGGTGCCGGCGAACAGCGAGCCGATCATCGCGCAATCGGCGCCTGCGGCGATGGCCTTGGCGAGGTCGCCGGAAGACTTGATCCCTCCGTCGGCGATCGCCGGAACGCCGGCCTTGCGGCAGGCGGATGCCGCTTCGGCAATGGCCGTCAGCTGCGGCACACCCACGCCGGCAACGATGCGGGTCGTGCAGATGGACCCCGGACCGATGCCGATCTTGACCGCATCCGCCCCGGCGTCGATCAGCGCCCGCGCCCCGTCGGCGGAGGCGACATTGCCGGCGATAATCTGCGTGTAGTTGGAGAGGCGTCGGATGCGCTCGACGGCGGCGACGACGCCCTCGGAATGGCCGTGCGCGGTGTCCACGACGATGGCGTCCACATCGGCGTCGAACAGCGCCTCCGCCCGCGCGATCCCGTCGCGCCCGACTCCCGTGGCCGCGGCGACCCGGAGCCGGCCCTGTTCGTCCTTCGTCGCCATCGGGAACTGCGCCGCCTTGTCGATATCCTTGACCGTAATCAGGCCGACGCAGAAGCCCTTGCCGTCCACGACCACCAGCTTCTCGATCCGGTGCCGGTGGAGGAGCTGCTTGGCCTCGTCGGACCCGACCCCTTCCTGCACCGTGACCACTTCGCGGGTCATCAGTTCCGCGACCGGCTGCCTCATGTCGCTGGCGAACCGGACATCGCGGTGGGTCAGTATGCCGACCAGCCGGCCGTTCTCCTCGACGACCGGAATGCCGGAGATGCGGTTCTCGGACATCGTCGCGAGCGCGTCCGCCAGCGGCCGGTCCGGCCCGACGGTCAGTGGGTCCACCACCATGCCGGACTCGAATTTCTTGACCCGGCGCACCTCCGCCGCCTGTCCTTCGATGTCCAGGTTCTTGTGGATGCAGCCAAGGGCCCCCGCCTGCGCCATGGCGATGGCGAGGTCCGCTTCGGTCACGGTGTCCATCGCCGCCGAGACGACCGGCAGCGCCAGTTCGATTTCAGCGGTCAGACGGGTGCGGGTATTCGCTGTCGCAGGCAGCACCGACGAGTCAGCCGGTTGCAGCAGCACATCGTCGAATGTCAACGCCAACGGGAGGGCATCTAGATCGCGCAAGGCAGGCCGTCCCATGTCATGGGGGTTGACGCTCTCTTATACCCGCCTCAGCCGGAATGTGAAGCCGTGCTGCCCGATGCGCGGAATCCCGTCGCCACTAGGTAGAGCTCCGAGGACTCCTTACGGCTCGCGTCCGGTTTCGCATGGCGCACCAAGGCGAAATCTTTCTTCAAGTTGTCGAGAAGACCATGGTGCGCACCCCCTTGAAAAACCTTGACAACGAAAGCGCCGCCCGGGCGTAGGAGGCCGTGCGCGGTTTCGTATGCCAGATCTGCAAGCGCGGCGATACGCAGCCGGTCGGTCGCCGCGTGGCCGGTCGTGCGTGGCGCCATGTCGCTCAGTACGACATCGGCCCCGTCCGGTAAGGCAGCTCCGAGTCGCGCGGGCGCTTCGTCGTCCCCGAGATCGAGCAGCAGGCAGAGGGCGCCGGTAACCGGCTCCATTGCCTGGAGGTCCGCCGCGACCACCTGCCCGCCCGAACGTGCTACCGCCACCTCGGTCCATCCGCCCGGCGCCGCCCCAAGATCGAGGACTGCGCTGCCGGGCTTCAGCAGCCGAAAGCGGTCGTCGAGCTGCATCAGCTTGAAGGCCGCGCGGGAACGAAGCCCCTGCCTTTTCGCCTCTGCGACATAGGCGTCGCTGAGCTGGCGCTGCAACCAGCGCGTGGATGCCGTCTTGCGCCCCTTAGCGGTGCGAAGCCGGGTCTTCAGTCCGGACTGGCGCCCCGGTCTTGTGCGGGGAGGGCGGCTCACGCGGTCCCGCCGTCCCCGGCGATCATCCGGAACAGGATGCCCTCGCGCACCCCCCGGTCGGCGACCCGGATCGAGCCGACAGGCCACATCCTGCAGATCGCTTCGAGGATGGCGCAGCCTCCGACCGCCATGTCCGCCCGTTCGCGACCGATGCATGGCAGCCGCGCTCTGCCCTCGCGATCTAACCGGCGCAGTCTGGCGGACACGACGTCGAGATCGTCGAAGGCCAGCGAACATCCATCCACGAGATCGCGGCGATAACGCACAAGGCCGAGATGCAGGCCGGCAACGATCGTCACGGGGCCCGACGTGCCGAGCATTTGAACCCTGCCGGCCGCTACCGCCGTGGAGATGCCGTTCGCCTCGTCGAATCGACGCAGCCAGGGCGCCACGGTTGCTGTCATGGTCCGGTAGGAGCGATCCGAAATCCTGTCCGAACCGAATGTCTCAGCCATGCGAGCCACGCCCCAGGGGAGCGAAATCGAATCCAGCAGCCGCGCGCCTCCCTGCGCCTTCACCGCGAGCCACATGAGTTCGCTGCTGCCTCCGCCGATATCGAACATCAGCGCCCGCCCGCGGGACGGGTCGAGCAAGGGTGTGCAACCGGCCGCCGCCAGCGCCGCTTCCTCCCGCGCGCCGATGATTTCCAGCCGTACGCCCGTCTCGCGCTTCACACGCGCCACGAAGCCGGCGCAATTGTTCGCGCGGCGGCAGGCGTCGGTCGCCACGCAACGCATTCTCGTGACGCGCCGCCGCCTGATCTTGCCGGCACAAATATGCAGGGCCGCGATGGTACGCTCGATCGCCCGGTCCGAAAGCCGACCGGTGCTCTGCAGGCCTTCGCCCAGCCGGACGATGCGTGAAAAGCTGTCGAGCACGTCGAAACCCCGGTCGGAAGGCCGCACGACGAGCAGGCGGCAATTGTTGGTGCCAAGATCGAGCGCCGCATAGATCGGCGATTCGCTCTGCGGTCCCGCTTCCTGTTGTTGCCGTGGCATCGCTGTTCGAACTCCCCCGTCATGATAGCGGGGACGCGGAAACGTTGCTGCCTTTCAACGGATCGGCGCTGGAACTGCGGTGAGGCGTAACTGACCGAAAGACGGAGGCACAGGAAATTCGCGGACGCTGTCAGGATGTACCGCCTTCGGCCGGGGCAACGCAGGCGACGCCAGCGCCGGCGCAATCCTCGTCTTCCTCTCCGGTGCCGCCGCCGACACCGCAAGCACCGATCACCGTTCCGTTGCGTAAAATCGGGACAGCGCCCTGTCCATAGATCAGGCGCCCGCCATCGGCCGCGGCGATACCGCGAAACGTCGGGTGGTCCGCACGTTCCGTAAGGTCACCGCTCGGCCTGCCGAAAGCAGCAGACGCGGCGGCCTTGCCTTGCGAGCCATAGACCGCGGCCCATATCGCGCCGTCCATGCGCTGAAAGGCGATCAGACGCCCGCCGGCATCGCAGACCGAGACGCAAATCGAGATGCCGAGGCTCTCCGCATGTGCGATGGCGCCCCCCGCAACGCGGTTGGCTTCTTGAAGCGTGAGCGCCATGAGATGTCTCCAGTTTGCAGAGGTCCGGGGCCGAGCCGCCCATGTCGGGCAAGCATAGTGTATAGCAGTCGTCCCCGGACTGGAGCATCCTGTGCATCGGGACGGCGCCGACTAGGGAGCCCGTCATGCGAACGAACGAAAAACCATTCGACCTTCGGTCCTTCCTCGAGGATCTGGAAGCAGCAGACCCGGACGGCATCCTGCGAATTCCGGAACCGGTCGGCATCGACTTCGATGTGACGGCGGTGGCGATGGAACTGGAGAACCGGGGCCGTGCACCGGTGATCCTGTTCGAGAAGGTCGGGGACTCGCCCTTTCCCGTAGTCGCCAACCTGTTCGGCGATCGCCGGCGCTACGCCCAGGCGCTCGGCGTCGAGGACTCAGACCTGATCGAAACCTGGGGCGGACTCGGCGACAGGACGATCGACCCGGTGGTCCGGGAGACGGGCCCCATCCTCGACACGGTGATAACCGGCGACGGCCTCGATCTTGCCGCGCTGCCGATCCTTAATCACTTTGCCGAAGACGGTGGCCCGTACGTAACCAATGGAATCGTCGTCGCCAGGGACCCGGATACCGGGGTGCGCAACGCCAGCTACCACAGGCTGCAGGTCATGGGCAGGACCCGTTTCGGCACCAGCCTGCACAGCCGCCGGCATCTCTGGAACTATGCGCAGCGGGCCGCCCGGCGGGGCGAAGCGATCCCGGTGTCGATCGTCATCGGGCATCACCCGCTGTTCGCCTTCGGCAGCGGCCTGTGGAAGGGGCCGATGGACGCCGACGAATACGCCGTCGCCGGCGGCTTCATGGGCCGGGCGCTGGAACTGGTCGCAGGCGTGACGGTCCCGGTGGAGGCGCCGGCCTTCGCCGAGTTCGTCATCGAGGGCCATATCGTGCCCGGCGAAGAGGCGGACGAGGGCCCGTTTGCCGAATTCACCGGCTATGCGTCAGCTCGCTCAACCCGACATGTCATCGAGGTCTCGGCGATCCTGCACCGCAAGGATGCGATCTACCAGGACATCGTACCTGGCATTTCCGACGAACATACCGGCCTGCTGGCAGTGCCGATGGAGGCGCGGCTGCTCAAGGTACTGCGCCAGAACTATCCCAACGTCACGGGCGTGGCGATGCCCAAGTCCGGCACTTGCCGCATGCATGTCTATATCGCCATGAAAGACCCGGCTCCGGGCCAGGCGAAGAACGCCGCCGCGACCGCGCTCGGCGAGGATCTCAGCCTCAAGCTGGCAGTTGTGGTGGACGACGATGTCGATATCGCCAGCGACCGCGATGTCATGTGGGCGCTCTGCACCCGCATGCAGGCGGATGCGGACGTGGACATCCTGAAGAACTGCATGGGTGCGATTCTCGACCCGTCCAACCATGACGGGCTGACCGCCAAGATGATTATCGACGCAACGAAGCCTGCCGGAGACTTCCCGCCGCGGCATACAATCCCGGAGGCGGCCGCTGCCAGGGCGAGGGAACTGGTCGCGAAATACTCGACCTGACCCCGTGCGGGCGCAGATCGCGCCGGTTATAGCGGTCTTTGACTCGCATGGTGCTTG
>JAJECZ010000119.1 GCA_022821735.1 Alphaproteobacteria bacterium
CTACGACGCGGCGGGCGCCAGCGCGATCTTCGCCGAGGCGGAGTTCGAACGCCGCTTCCGCGACCTGCACTCCGTCACCCAGCAGCTCCAGGGCCGCAAGTCCCACTTCCGCACCGTCGGCGCCTTCCTGATGGGCCACCCGGCAGACCTGTCGGTTGTCTAGGCTGGATTCGCTCTGGGCCCGGACAGCGCCGCCGGGGCCTGACTGCCCGCCGCTCGACGGCGATACCGAGACCGAAACCGCAATCGTCGGCGCGGGCTTCACGGGCCTCTCTGCCGCCTTGCGCCTTGCCGAGCACGGCGTTTCCTGCTGCGTGCTGGAGGCGAACGAGATCGGCTATGGCGGCTCCGGGCGCAATGTCGGCCTCGTCAATGCCGGCCTCTGGCTGCCGCCTGACAAGATCGAAGCCGCGCTCGGCAAGGAGAAGGGCGAGCAACTCGTCTCGGCGCTGTCGGAGGCGCCCGACCGGGTGTTCGAACTGATCGACCGTCACGGCATCGAATGCGAGGCCACGCGCAACGGCACCATCCATGCCGCCCACAGCCCCGCCGGACGACGGGAACTCGAAAAGCGCTGCGCTGCCTGGTCCGCGCTGGGCGCGCCCGTGGAACTGCTCGACCGCGACGAGGCCGCAAAGGCCATCGGCACGCGCGCCTTCCATGGCGGCCTGCTTGACCGCCGCGCCGGCACCATCAACCCGCTCGGTTATGCCCGCGGGCTCGCCCATGCCACCGCCCGCGCGGACGGGCGCAATGCGGGTGCGCGCATATTCGCGGGCACGCCGGTTTCGGGCCTCTCCGCCAGCGGAACCGGATGGGTTGTCGAGACGCCGCGCGGCCGGGTGCGCGCCGACAAGGTCCTTCTCGCGACCAACGCCTATGGCGGCGGCCTCGGCGCGGACGCGGCCTACACGCCGATCCACTATTTCCAGATCGCCAGCAGGCCGCTCGGCGAGGCAGGCGCGGAGATCATACCGGGCGGCCAGGGCGTGTGGGACACCGCTCCCGTGATGACCTCGGCAAGGCGGGACCGCGCCGGACGGCTCATCCTCGGCAGCATGGGCCGCCTTGCCGGGCGGCTGTCCGAGCGCTGGGCCGACCGGGCGGCGCGCCGGCTGTTTCCGGGGTTGGGCAGGCTGGAATGGGAATGCGCCTGGCACGGCCGCATCGCGCTTACCCGCGACCACCTGCCCCGCCTGCTCACCCCGGCGCCCGGCCTCTGGGCGGTGATGGGCTACAACGGGCGCGGCATCGGCCCCGGCACGGTACTCGGGCGCTGGATGGCCGACGCGGCGCTTGGAGGCGAGCCGCCGCCGCTCCCGGTCCACGAAGCCGGTCCGGACCGCTTGCGGCCGGTTCGCGCTGCCGCGTTCGAGACCGCGTTCCGCGCCTGGCTGACGCTGAAGAGCATCTGAGCGCCCAAGGGAGGCCAAGCCCCATGCAATTCGGACTTCACCTCGGCCTGCGCGGCCCTGCGGGACAGCCCGACTCGCTGCGCCGGATCGCCGGGCGCGCCGAAGCCACCGGTTACGGCTATCTCGGACTGAGCGACCATGTGGCGATCTCGCGCGCCCCCGGCACAACCTACCCCTACACGAAAGACGGGCGCTGGTTCGCGGAGGACACAGGCGAATGCCTGGAGCAGGTGACGGTGGTGGGATTTCTCGCGGCGGCGACCGAGCGCATCCGGCTGCTCACCTCCGTCATGGTGCTGGGCCACCGGCCGCCCCTGCTCGCCGCGAAGATGCTGGCAACCGCCGACGTGCTTTCGGGCGGCAGGCTCACGCTGGGCGTGGGCGTCGGCTGGCTGCGGGAAGAGTTCGACCTGCTCGACGCGCCGGACTTCGACCGCCGGGGCGCGGCGGCGAACGAGACGCTGGAGGCCTTCCGCAATTTGTGGACCGAGCCCGCGCCCGCCTATGCGGGGGAGCATGTGGCCTTCGACAACCTGCTGTTCTCGCCGAAGCCCGTGCAGATGCCGCATCCGCCGATCTGGGTCGGCGGCGAAAGCCCGGCGGCGCGGCGCCGCGCCGGGCGCCTGGGCAATTCCTGGTATCCCCTGGGCAACCATCCCCGCTGGCGGTTCAACACGCCGGAACGCTACGCCGCAGGCCTCGCCCAGGTGCGGGAGACGGCCGAGGAGGCCGGACGGCCGCCGCCCGCCGGCAGCTTCTACGCCATGTGGATCATGCCGGGCGAGACGGTCCTCGACGATCAGGGCAACCGCCGCCCCTTCACCGGGGACCGGGCCGCCGTCCGCGACGACTTTGCCGCCTTCGCCGAAGCGGGCCTGGACACGCTGATCGTCGGCTACGAAAGCCCCGACGAAGACACCTGCATCCGCCGCCTCGAAGGCTTCGCAGACCTGGCCTGGGGATAGCGGTCAAGCGCGCAGCGCGGGGAGGACCTCCGTCTCGATCAGCTGTCTGGCGACGGCCCCGGAACCGCCTCTGGCGCTGCGCCAGTTGCCGTTGACGACGATCTTGTCGAGTCCCAGCTCCCGCAGCTCGACCAGCTGTTCCAGAACCTGCGCCGGCGATCCGACGACGGCATATTCCTCGATGAACTCCGGCGTGAGGACCGCCGCCTGGGCCGAGTCTCCCTGCGTGTGCCTGTGCATGTCATAGGCGCTGCGCAGCTTCTGCATCACCTCCCGGCTCCGGTCGGAGAGCGGGCCGCTCGTCCTGCCGTGCATGACGGCGAAGCGCGCAAAGACGGTCAGGTTGCCGCGCACCATGTCCCGGGCCGTTTCCATGTCGGGATGGCAGCCGCAGGAGACATAGGCGCCGAAGCGCAGATCGTCCGGGTCCTGTCCGGCCGCCTCCCGCGCGGCGCGGGCAATGCCGATGCCCCAGGCGATCCGCTCCGGCGAGGCGCCGAGGGCGAACATCACCCTGTCGGCCAGCCGCGCCGCGATGGCGATGACCTTCGGCCCCGTCGCCGCGACCTCGACAGGCGGCCTGCCGTCTCTTGCCGTCGTGTTCGCCATCCACCGGATCCGGCTCGCATCCGGCGTCTCGGCAAGCGCCAGGGTCTCGACCGGCGGCGCGGATGCCTCCGGGATATCGACGAGCTCGTCGAACGGCACCTCACCGCCGGAAAGATAGGTCTGCAGGTGGCGGAGATAGCGTTCGAATTGCTCCAGACGCGCCGGCGCCCTGCCGAGATGGGCGAGCGCGGAATCGCCCCGCCCGATGCCGAGCGTCATCCGCCCGCGCGAGACGCTGTTCACCGTCGCCGCCGCCGCAGCCAGGACGGCGGCCGTCCGCGTGACCGGATTGGAGACGCCCGTGCCGAGCTTCAGCCGCTCGGTCGAGGTCGCTGCCATGGCAAGCGCAACGAAGGAATCGGCGGCGAGGTTCTGTGAATCAACGACGATTATGCCGTCCCAGCCGCGCTCCTCCAGTTCCCGCGCCTCGCGGACGATGCCGCGCGGCGCCGGCATGCAGCCGGTCCAGACCTCCATAAGCGGTGTTTCCCTCGATAAGGGGCGACTATCGTCGGCGCCCTACCCCCGGTCGGCGAGGGGGACGTAGTCCCGCTGGGGCGGGCCCATGTAAAGCTGGCGGGGGCGGTTGATCTTCTGCGAGGGATCCTCGATCAACTCGTTCCACTGCGCGATCCAGCCGACCGTCCGTCCGACGGCGAACAGCGCCGTGAACATGGAGACCGGGAAGCCCATCGCCTTCAGGATGATGCCCGAATAGAAGTCCACATTCGGGTAGAGCCGGCGCTTGACGAAATAGTCGTCCTCCAACGCCACCTTCTCCAGCGCCAGCGCGACCTCCAGCAGCGGGTCGTGCAGGCCAAGCTCGTTCAGCACGTCGTGGCAGGCCTTCTGGATCACCCGCGCGCGGGGGTCGTGGTTCTTGTAAACCCGGTGCCCGAAGCCGAAGAGCCGGAAGGGGTCGTCCGGGTCCTTGGCCTTCAGCACCCAGTCGCCCACCTTGTCCGCCGAGCCGATCTCGCCCAGCATCTTGAGCACTTCCTCGTTCGCCCCGCCATGGCTCGGCCCCCAGAGCGCCGCGCAGCCGGCGGCAATGCAGGCGAACGGGTTGGCGCCGGTGGAGCCGGCCAGACGCACCGTCGAGGCCGAGGCGTTCTGCTCGTGGTCGGCATGGAGGATGAAGATCAGGTCCATCGCCTTTGCGAGCACCGGGTTGACCTCGAATTCCTCCGTCGGCACGGCGAAGCAGAGCCGAAGGAAATTGGACGCATAGTCCAGGTCGTTGCGCGGATACATGAAGGGCTGGCCCATGGAATATTTGTAGGCCCAGCCCGCGATGGTCGGCATCTTGGCGATCATCCGGTAGGACGCCACGGTCCGGTGCCAGGGATCCTCGATGTCGATGCTGTCATGGTAGAAAGCCGACAGCGCGCCGACCACGCCGCACATCACGGCCATCGGGTGCGCGTCCCGCCGGAAGCCCCGATAGATGTTGGTGATCTGGTCGTGCAGCATCGTGTGATGCGTGATGTCGTAGACGAATTTCGCCTTCTGTTCCGCGTTCGGCAACTCCCCGAACAGGATGAGGTAGCAGGTCTCCATATAGTCGGAATGCTCGGCCAGCTGCTCGATCGGGTAACCCCGGTAGAGCAGCACGCCCTCGTCGCCGTCGATATAGGTGACCTTCGACTGGCAGCTTCCCGTGGCGGTGTAGCCAGGGTCGAAGGTGAAATAGCCGAGCTCCTTGTAGAGGGCGCGGATGTCGATGACGTCCGTTCCCAAGGTTCCGCTCATGATCGGCAGCTCAACGGTCCTGTTGTTGGCCCGATCCACAATGGAAACGCTGCGGCTGGTCATCTCGGCTGTCATCCTCACCCGGTTCGGCCGCCACAATATGGCCGCGTGGAGCGATTGGCAATTAGAGAGCCGCGTCATGCAGGCGTCCCAGCGCCTCGTCGCGGCCCAGCGCCGCCAGCACCTCGAAAAGGCCCGGCGACGCGGTCCGTCCGGTGAGCGCGGCGCGCGTCGGCTGGGCAATCCGCCCGAGACCCAGCCCTTCGGCTTCCGCAAAACCCCGTGTCGCAGCCTCCAGCGCGGCCTCCGTCCACTCTACCCCCTCCAGCGCCGCCGCGTAGCGCGCAAGCAGCGCACGGGCCGCCTCATCCGCCAGCAGGCGCGCAGCCTTCGCATCCGGCTCGAGCGGCCGCGCCGCCGTGTAGAACGCGCCGGCGTCGGCCAAATCGATCAGGGTCTTCGCTCGCGGAAGGAGCGCGCCCAGGCCGGCCCGGAGGCGTGCCCGGCCGGCCTCGTCAGGCGGCGCGGTAAGGAACGGCTCCACCAGCCCGAGCAGCCTGTCCTCCTCGGCCGCGCGCAGATAATGGGCGTTGACGCTTGCCAGCTTGTCCCGGTCGAAGCGCGCCGGCGACCGGCCCACAGCGTCCAGCCCGAACCAGGCGACGGCCTCCTCCGTCGAGACGATTTCGGCGTCGCCGCGGCTCCAGCCGAGACGCAGCAGGTAGTTGCGCACGGCTTCCGGCAACAGCCCCATCTCGCGATAGGCATCGACGCCGAGCGCGCCGTGGCGCTTCGACAGCTTCGCGCCGTCGGGCCCGTGGATCAGCGGAATATGGGCGAAGGCCGGCAGCGGCCAGCCCATCGCCTCGAAGACCTGCGCCTGGCGGAAGGCGTTGTTCAGATGGTCGTCGCCGCGGATGACATGGGTCACGCCCATGTCGTGGTCGTCCACCACCACGGAAAGCATGTAGGTGGGCGTGCCGTCGGCGCGCAATAGCACCATGTCGTCGAGTTCGGCATTCGCGACCCGCACCTCGCCCTGCACGAGGTCCCGGATGACGGTCTCGCCCTCCTGCGGCGCCTTGAGGCGGATGGCGAAAGGCGCATTCCCGGGCGCCTCCGCCGGGTCCCGGTCGCGCCAGAGGCCGTTGTAGCGGAAGCGCTCGCCGCGCGCGGCGGCCGCCTCCCGCATCGCCTGGAGTTCCTCCGGCGTGGCGTAGCAGCGATAGGCGGTTCCGGCCGCCAGCATCGCCCTTGCGACCTCCGCATGGCGTTCGCGGCGGGCGAACTGGTAGGCCGGCGGCTCGTCGGGGTCGAGGCCGAGCCAGGCGAGCCCGTCGAGGATCGCGGCGACCGCCTCCTTCGTCGAGCGCCGGCGGTCCGTATCCTCGATGCGCAGCAGGAACCGCCCGCCATGACGGCGCGCGAAGAGCCAATTGAACAGTGCCGTGCGCGCACCCCCGATATGCAGGAGGCCGGTGGGCGAGGGGGCGAACCGGGTAACGACGGTCATGGGCGGCGGAACTTTCGGGACGGAGCGCGCGTTTATCGACAAGGCGGCGGCAAAGCGTCAAGGGGCGCGGGTGTTTACAGGACGGCCGGGCTCTCCGCATCATGCCGACGACCCGGACGGCGGGGGACCATGGAATGAAGCATTGAAGACGCCCGCCCGCACCTGGGCCGCAGGGATTCGCCGGGGAGTTGGAGCCGTCGGCGCCCTGCCACTGCGTGAGCGGGACCGCTGGGCGCTCTGGCTGCCGGTCTTCTTCGCGCTCGGCATCGGCATCTATTTCTCGCTCGACTTCGAACCGCCGATCCGGATGACGGCCGCGATGGCCGGCCTGGCGGCCCTGATTGCCGCCTGTCTACGCCGGTCGGCCTTCTTTCCCGCGGGCGTTGCTGCCGCAGTGTGTGCCGCCGGGCTTTTCTGGGCCGGCTTCCATACCGAACTCGCCCGCGCGCCGGTGCTGGAGCGCTCCATCGGCCCGACCGGGGTGAGCGGCAGGATTCTTCGCCAGGATCGGATCGAAGGGCCGGTTCGGGTCGTGCTGGAGGAGCCGGCCGTCTCGCGGCTCCCGCCGGAACGGACGCCGGAGCGCCTGCGCCTGCGCATCGCATCGCTGCCGCCCGGCGCGGGCCCCGGCGCGCGCATCGCGGTGCTCGCCCGGCTGGAGCCCGTGCCGCAGCCCGCCCTGCCCGGCGGCTACGACCCGGCGAGGCGGGCCTTCTTCGAGGGCATCGGCGCGACGGGCTTCGCGCTCGGCCGCGCACGTCTGCTGGAGCCAGCCGAAACCCCCGGCATCGAGCGCCTGCGCCACGGGATCGCAGCACGCATCGGCAAGGCCATCGCGGACCCGGCAGCAGCCGGCGTCGCCATCGCACTCACGACGGGGCTCCGCGGCGACCTGCCCAAGGCGGTGCATGAGGCAATCCGGGATGCCGGCCTCGCGCATCTGCTCGCGATCTCCGGCCTGCATCTGGGTCTCGTGGCCGGCCTCGTCTTCGCAGCGGTCAGAGCGGCGCTGGCCCTCTCGCCGGGCGTGGCGCTCCGCTATCCGGTCAAGAAATGGGCGGCGGCGGCCGCCATCGCCGCCGCCTTCTTCTACATGCTGCTCGCGGGTGCGACCGTGCCGACGCAACGCGCCTTCGTCATGGTCGCGCTCGCCCTGCTGGCGGTGATTGTAGACCGTCTGGAAATCGGCATGCGCCTGGTGGCGCTCGCGGCCTTCGCCGTGCTGATCCTGGAGCCCTATGCGCTGACCACGGCCAGTTTCCAGCTCTCTTTCGCAGCCGTCGCGGCGCTGGTCGCCGTCTACGAGCGTCTGGCCTCCTCCCTCTCGGAAGTCCGCGCACGGCTGGGGCGCGCGCCGTTCTTCCTGGCCGCAACCCTGCTCACCACGCTCGTGGCGACGCTCGCGACGGCGCCTTTTGCAGCGCATCACTTCGGCCGTATCGCCGCTTACGGTCTTGCTGCGAACCTTCTTGCCGTTCCGGCAGCGGCCTTCTGGATCATGCCGGCGGCCATCTTCAGCGCGCTGGTCATGCCGCTTGGCCTTGAAGCATGGCCGCTCGCGGTCATGGAAGCGGGCATAGACGCGGTGCTCTGGACCGCCGAAACGATTGCCGCCTGGCCCGGCTCGGTGCGCCGCTTCCCTCCCCTGCCAACGGCGGGGGCGATTGCGGCCGGAGTCGGCGGCCTCTGGCTTTGCCTCTGGCAGACCCGGTGGCGGCTCCTTGGCCTTGCCGGCCTTGTTGCTGCGGTTGCAGTCCAGGCCGGCACGCAGCCGCCCGACCTCATGGCCGACGGCGATGCCCGCCTGTTCGCCCGCCATGCGGAGGGGCGGCTATACCTGTCGAAGCCGCGCGCCGGCTTCCTCGGCCGCGTGTGGATGGAAGCGGCCGGCACTGAAAAAGCAGGCTCCACTGCGCCCGGAAGCCGCGGCCTTTCCTGCGACCCGCTCGGCTGCGCGGCGGACGGAACCGTGGTCGTACTGCGCCACCAAGCGCTGGAGGAAGATTGCCGCCGCGCCGGAATCGTACTGTCGGCGGTGACGGTCTCGCACCGGGCCCGGCGGCTCTACTGCACGGATGACTCGCTGATCGTGGACCGGCAGAGGCTCCGCCGGATGGGCGCTCATGCGATCCGCTTCACCCCCGGCGGCCCGGTCGCGGAAACCGACTGGGACCGCCGCGGCCGGCGGCCCTGGGTCGCGCTCGCCGGCCCGCGGCCGGCGGATCAGTAGTCGCGCAACAGCCCGACAAGCCGCCCCTGGACCTGGACCTGCTCCGGCTCGTAGTCCTGCACCGGATAAGCTTCGTTTGCGGCTTCGAGCACCACCCGGCCATCGGCCGGGCGCCAGATTTTCAGCGTCGCCTCCTCGGAATCGACCAGCGCGACCACAATGGTGCCGCTTTCCACTTCATCGCATTCCTGAATGATGACCGTGTCGCCATCCATGATGCCGGCATCGATCATCGAGTCGCCGGCGATCTCGAGCGCATAATGGCGCCCGCTGCCGATCATGCCCTGCGGCACGGCCACCGTGCTGTCCGGATCGCGCAGCGCCTCGATCGGCGTTCCGGCGGCGATGCGCCCGTAGAGCGGCAGTTCGTTCTGCACCGTATCGGCAGGGTCGAGACGCCGGCGGAAGCCGCGAAAGGCCGGCCGCCCCGGCCGGCCCCTGTCCTCGTAAGCCTCGGCGTCCGGCAGGCGCGTAATTTCGAGCGCGCGGGCGCGGTTTGCGAACCGGCGGATGAACCCTCTCTCCTCAAGCGCCGTCACCAGACGATGAACGCCCGATTTCGACTTGAGGCCGAGCGCATCCTTCATCTCGTCGAAGGAAGGCGACACGCCGTCCTTCGAGATCTGCTGCGAGATGTACAGCAGCAATTCGTTCTGCTTCCTCGTCAACATGCTGCGATTCCCTCCAGCAATGTTCCTTATACGAACCGGACACCGGCATCGTTGTTCTACATTGGTTCGGCGCGGGTGTCAAGCGAAAGAGTATGGGCCAACAGCGCAAGTATGCGGAACGGGGCTGCCATAAGCTCCGGGCATAGGTTCCGATACCTTCGGACACGGGCGACAGCTCAAGCTCGCGAATGCGGCCCCTGCTTGCTCCCGGACACGCGCCCGGCTATAGGCGCGTCCATGACTATCTACTACTACCGGCCCACCTACATCATGCTGGCGGTCGCCGCGGGGCTGGTGGCGGTCGTCCTGCTGGCGTTGCTGGTCAACGGCGCGATGGCCGGCAAGCCGGGTCCGCCGCTGGCAATGGCGGCGCTGCTGGCGGCGCTGCTGGGCGGCGTCGCCTGCTATGCGACCTGGATCGTCCGCCGCGCTCATCTGCCCGCGGTCGTCTTCGACCGGAGCGGGATCGCCTTCCCGATTTTCGACATTCCCCACCGGGACTGGTCCGGTATCCGCACGATCCGCCAGCAATCGCTGCTCAGCCGGAATGAGCTTCTCATCCATTTCGAGCCGCCTGCGCCGTCCTTCCCCTGGGTCGTGGTCGCGTTCGGCGGGTTCTGGCGCGGGCGCAAGGCCGGCCATCTGCGCTTCAACATGAAACGGATGAACTGCGGGCGCGATAGCCTCGATTTCGCGCTCCGGGAATATCCGCCCCCGGAACTGCGCAGCGGCCGATAGCGCTGCCTCCAGCGCCTTACAGGCGGATGATTTCCACCAGGTCGCCGGCGCTGGCCGGCGGCGCATGCGGGGCGCGGACGAGAAGCGCATCGGCCTCCACGAAACGCGCCAGCATGGAGCTGTCCTGGCGCGCGAAGGGCGTGGCGACCGGCAGGCCTTCGCCGTCCGGGGCGAGCCGGGCGCGCAGATAGTCCTCGCGCCGGTCGTTCGCGGTCAGGTCCACGCCGAGCCGGGCCGGCTCCCGCGCCGGCGGCCCCGCCGGCAGGCCCAGCATGGCGTCGATCAGGGGGCGCAGGAAGAGCAGCGCGCAGACGAACGCCGAGACCGGGTTGCCCGGCAGTCCCAGCACCAGCGCGCCGCCCATGCGGCCGAACATGAGCGGCTTGCCGGGCCGCATGGCGATCCGCCAGAAATCGACTTCGAGCCCGTCCTCGGCCAGCGCCGACTGCACAAGGTCATGCTCGCCGACCGACGCCCCGCCCATGGTCACGAGGATGTCTGCGCCCTCGGCCCCGGCCGCATGGGCGCGCAGCGAGGCCGTGCTGTCCCCGGCCACGCCGAGCGAGACCGGCTGGCCGCCCGCCTCGGCGACGAGCGCCGCCAGCCCCGGCCCGCTGGAACTGACGATCTGCTGCGGCCCGAGCGGCTCTCCCGGGAGCGCGATCTCGTCCCCCGTCGCCAGCAGCGCCACGCGGGGCCGGCGCCTCACCGGCAGCCAGGGCCGGTTCATCGCCGCAGCGAGGCCGATATCGCGCGAGGTAAGCCGCCGGCCGGCGCGCAGCAGCAGGTCGCCCTCCGCAAAGTCGAGCCCTGCCGGGCGGACGTAGGCGCCGGCCGTCGCTGCCTCGCGCACGGTCACGCGGTCTCCGGCGCGCGTGCAATCCTCCTGGATGACGATGGCGTCAGCCCCGTCGGGAACGGGCGCGCCGGTGAAGATGCGCGCCGCCTCGCCCCGTCCGACCTTCCCCGTCCAGGCCGCGCCGGCGGCGATCTCCGCGACGATGCGCAGCTCCGCCGGCACCCGCGCCGCGTCTTCGGCGCGGACTGCATAGCCGTCCATGGCGGACACCGCCGCCGGCGGCTGGGTACGCCGGGACGCAAGGTCTTCCGCCAGCACCCGGCCGAGCCCGTCGCCGAGCGGCACCATTTCGGCTGGCAGCGGCTCCACGCCTGCCAGAATGCGCGCAATCGCGTCTGCGACAGGGATCACGTCGGAGCTGCCCAGCTGCCGGACTTGCCGCCTTCCTTGCGCAGCAGGCGGACGGCCTCGACCCTCATGCCGCGGTCCACCGCCTTGCACATGTCATAGACGGTGAGCGCCGCCACCGAGACGGCGGTCAGCGCCTCCATCTCGACGCCGGTGCGGCCCTTGAGCCGGCATGTGGCGGTGATCTCAACGGCGGAGCCCGCCTCATCGGCGGCCAGATCCACGGCGACGGAGGTCAGCGCCAGAGGGTGGCAGAGCGGGATCAGGTCCGGCGTTCGTTTCGCGGCCATGATGCCGGCGAGGCGCGCCACGCCCAGCACGTCGCCCTTGCCGATCCCGCCCCCCTGGATCAATGCCAGCGTTTCCGGGGCCATGACGACGCGCCCGGCCGCAACCGCAACGCGCTCGGTCTCCGCCTTGGCGGACACGTCCACCATGGCCGCGCGGCCCTCCTCGTCGAAATGGGTGAGCCGCGCGTTCATCCCGCTTCCCGCAGCATGTCGAGGCCGAGCAACGCGCGGGTCGCGGCCGCCACATCCGCCTCGCGCATCAGGGATTCGCCCACCAGGAAGCGGGTGACGCCGACCTGCGCCAGCCGCTTGAGGTCGGCGGTGACGGCGAGCCCGCTCTCGCCGACGGTAATCCGGTCCGCAGGGACCATCGGCGCGAGGCGCTCGGCGGTCGCGAGGTCCACTGCGAGGGTCTTGAGGTTGCGGTTGTTGATGCCGATGAGCGGCGAGGACAGGCGGAGCGCGCGCTCCAGTTCGGCCTCGTCATGCACCTCGACCAGCGCATCCATGCCGAGCTCGAACGCCGCCGCCTCCAGCTCTCCCGCCAGCACGTCGTCCACCGCGGCGAGGATGATGAGGATGCAGTCCGCGCCGAGCGCGCGGGCTTCCGCCACCTGCCAGGGGTCCACCATGAAATCCTTGCGCAGCACCGGCAGCGGCGCGGCGTTGCGGGCTTCCGCCAGATAGCGGTCCTCGCCCTGGAACCAAGGCGTGTCGGTCAGCACCGAGAGGCAGGTCGCCCCGCCGTCGAGATAGGCCCGCGCGAGGGCCGCCGGGTCGAAATCGGCGCGGATCAGCCCCTTGCTGGGCGAGGCCTTCTTGATCTCCGCGACCAGGCCGTAGCCGTCCGCGCGCGCCAGCGCCGCCGCGAAGCCGCGCGGCTGGCCGCCGTCGGCCGCATCGAACCATGCGCGCGGCCGCTCGCGCTTCATGCGCGCCACATGCCCGAGCTTCTCGGCGACGATCCTGGCGAGCGTGTCCGACATGCCTCCTCTTCCCGGCGCCTCAGCCGCCATTGGTGACGCGCACCAGCGCCGCGAGACGGTCCCGCGCCGCGCCGCTGTCTATGACCTCTTCGGCCAGCGCCCTGCCCTCGGCCAGCGTCGCGGCGCGCTCCGACACCACGAGGCCGGCGGCGGTGTTCAGCACCACGATGTCGCGATAGGGGCCGGCCTCGCCGTCCAGCAGGGACCGCATCGCGCCGGCATTGTATTCGGGGTCGCCGCCCTGCAGGTTCTCCGGCGCCGCCAGGGGCAGGCCGATCTCGCGCGGATCGACCTCGAACCGCCTGACCGCGCCGCCCTTCAGCTCCGCCACATGGCTCGCGCCCGTGGTCGTGAGTTCGTCCATCCCGTCCGAGCCGTGGACCACCCAGGCGCGCTCGCCGCCGAGATTGCCGAGCACATGGGCGAGCGGCTCGATCCAGCGCTCGGCGAACACGCCGACAAGCTGCCGGCGCGCGCCCGCGGGGTTGGAGAGCGGCCCCAGCAGGTTGAAGATCGTGCGCGTGCCGAGCTCGACCCGCGTGCCGGCGACATGGCGCATCGCGCCGTGGTGCCGGGGCGCCATGAGGAAGCAGATGCCCGCCTCCTCCAGCGCCTTCGGGACGAGCGCCATGTCGCAGTCGATATCGACGCCGAGCGCCGCCAGCACGTCAGAGGACCCCGCCCGCGACGAGAGCGCCCGGTTGCCGTGCTTGACCACGGGCACGCCTGCGCCGGCCAGCAGCAGCGCGGCGGCGGTGGAGATGTTGAGCGTGCCTTTGTCGTCGCCGCCCGTGCCGGCGGTGTCAATGGCGTCCGCGGGCGCCTCGATGCCGAGCACCTTCTCGCGCATGATCCGCGCCGCGCCGGTGATCTCGTCGATGGTCTCGCCGCGCACCCGTAGCGCCATCAGGAAGGCGCCCGCCTGCGAGGGCGTGGCGTCGCCCGACATCAATATCTCGAAAGCCGCCTCCGCCTCCGCTTCGCCAAGCCGCGCCCCGTCGGCGACGCGCGCCAGGATGGCCCTCAGATCGCCGCTCATGCCGCGAACACCCGCCGCTCGGGCAGCGGCTTCGGCGCCCCTTCCGGCGCCCGCCCCGATACCGAGGCCAGGAAGTTGGCGAGCAGCCGGTGGCCGTGCTCCGAGGCGATGCTCTCGGGGTGGAACTGCACGCCGTGGACCTCCTGCGTCCGGTGGCGCAGGCCCATGACGATACCGTCCTCGGTCCAGGCGTTCACCGCCATGTCGTCCGGCAGCCCCGCCCGCTCCACGGCCAGCGAGTGGTAGCGCGTGGCCTCGAAGGGCGACGGCAGCCCGGCGAAAACGCCCGTGCCGTCATGGTGGATGCGCGAGAGCTTGCCGTGCATGCAGACCGGCGCGCGCAGCACCCGCCCGCCGAAGGCCTGGCCGATGCATTGATGGCCGAGGCAGACGCCGAAGAGCGGCACCCGGCCCGCGGCCTTCTCCACCAGCTCCAGGCAGATGCCGGCCTTGTCGGGGTCGCAGGGGCCGGGCGAGATCACGACCGCTTCCGGCTCCATCGCCAGCGCCTCGTCCGCGCTCAGCGCGTCGTTGCGCCGGACCTCGATATCGGCCCCGAGCTCGCCCAGGAAGTGCATCAGGTTGTAGACGAAGCTGTCATAGTTATCGATCAGCAGGATCATTGGGCCCCGGCCCTCCCGTTCAGCTTCCGGCCGAGCCGGCCCGCCAGGTCCTGCACGAACTGCCAGGCGACGCGCCCCGAGCGCCCGCCCCGCGTGACCGCCCATTCGTTCGCCTGCCGGCGCAGCGCCTCGCTCTCCACTTCCAGGCCGAAATGCGCGGCATAGCCTTCGACCATCTCAAAATAGGTCGCCTGGCTGCAATTGTGAAAGCCGAGCCAGAGGCCGAACCGGTCCGACAGCGACACCTTCTCCTCGACCGCCTCCGCGGGGGCGATCGCCGTCGAGCGCTCGTTCTCGATCATGTCGCGCGGCATCAGGTGGCGGCGGTTGGAGGTGGCGTAGAAGACGACATTCTCCGGCCGGCCCTCCAGCCCGCCTTCGAGCACAGCTTTGAGCGACTTATAGGTGGTGTCGCTGCCGTCGAAGGAGAGGTCGTCGCAGAACAGCACGAAGCGCCGGCCCGCGCCCCTGAGCAGCGCCAGCAGGCCCGGCAGCGAGCCGATGTCCTCGCGGTGGATTTCCACCAGCGCGAGCGCGCCCGGCCGCTCGGCCGCGATATGCGCGTGGATTGCCTTGACCAGCGAGGACTTGCCCATGCCGCGCGCGCCCCAGAGCAGCGCATTGTTGGCCGGCAGCCCCTCGGCGAAGCGCCGCGTGTTCTCCAGCAGGATGCCCGTCACATGGTCGATGCCGCGCAGGAGCGGCAGCGCCACATGGTTGACCTCCGCCACCGGCGCGAGCCGCCCGCCCTCGGCATGCCAGACGAAGGCGTCGGCCGAATCGAGGTCCGGCGCCGCCCCCGCCCCGGGAGCCAGCCGCTCCAGCGCGTCGGCAATGCGCACCAGCAGCGGAACGAGCGCCGCCTCGGTCATGCGAAGTCCCTTCGTTCGGAAACGAACGCCGCCTTGTAGCCCCCCGCCCCGCAAGGCGGCAAGCGGGCGCGGTCAGTCAGAGACCTTGGCGCCCCAGGCGTTGGTGGCGTAGTCGGCGGTGACGATGTCGAAGACGACGCCGTTGGGGTCGTAGAACTTGATCTCGGTGGCGCCGTCGGCCGAGTCCGGCAGCCGCATGTGGTAGCGGCCGCCATTGGCCTCGATCTCCCGGCTCATCGCGTCGATGTCGTCGACCACGAAACCCATATGGTGCAGGCCGTGGAAGTCCTTGCCGCGTTCGTCGCCCGCCTGCTCATCGGTCTTGAACTTCAGGATCGCCAGGCTGACCACCCCGTCGGAAAGCAGGATCGCGATGTCGGACTGCTGCTGCCGCACCATGCCGAAGGTGTTCTCATAAAACCGCGCCGCCGCCTCCAGGTCCGGAACCGTGACCGCGATATGCCGAAGTTTCGCCATGTAAGCCTCCCTGTCTGTATCGAAGGCCGGTCAGAATTCCACATCCCGCGGCTCGGCCTTCGCGCGCGGGGTTCCGGGACCTTCGGGCTGGTTCAGCAGGTGGTCGATGAATGACCGCTTGCCGCGCAACTCCTCAGTAGCGGGACCGGAGCGGTCCTTTTCTTGCTTGTCGCGGGACATGGCCTGCTGTCCTCTCGGTCCGCCTGAAGGTAGCACAGCGCCGCCGCTACGTGCCGATGTCCCGGAAAACGCAAGGGATGCTACGATGCTGCCGATAGGAAGTACGATTGGATTTCGAGGAGCAGATGGCAAAGGCGATTCAACGGGGGCTTTGGGCATGGGCGCTGACGCCTAGTTGGGAGCTAGCAGCGAGCGCCCCGCTGCGGGCAGCGGCGCTCGCGCTTCTGTCACTCGTCGTCGCGACGAATGCAGGGGCGCAAGCGCACGAACGAGTATGGATCGTGACTTGCGGCCTGCCGCAGCAAAACCCGCTCCTCGCGCGGCTCTTCCCCGCAAAAGAGATTCCCGGTCCGGGCGGAGGGCACCTGAAGGCCAAGATGCTCCACCTTCCCCATCCAGAAGGAGGCCTCAGCACCGAAATGTGGATGCTGTCGCACTCTATCGGCTGGTGGAAGATGAAGACGATACGGGTGCACCCGGACGATACGGCGAAACTCGCCGAAGCCGATCTCAGCGCCGGCAAAGACGGCATCCCCTCCGTCCGCCAGATCGTCGAGTCTCCATTTCTGTCGCAGCCCGTCATCATCTTCTCTGGGATTCCCGGGGCCGAGGAGATGATAGATGAACAGATTATGGCTCGGTTGCCGGTTGCTTCCGGACTGCGCTGCGCGTCACGATCCGACGGATCAGAAGCTACCCGCATCGCCGCGGCCCAACGCGCGCTCGTGCGCCACGGGTACGATCCGGGCCCCGATGATGGACGTATGGGTCCGCGTACGCGAAGTGCTCTGCGCGCCTTCCAAACCGAGCAGGGGCTCGTTTCTCACGGAAAGCTTGACGACGCTACCTTCGAGCGTCTTACCGCTCAATGAGATGAGCGTACGCGATACTGTCGTCCGAACGTCGACAACATTGAAGCCGATAGGGTGCCGTTGCAGCGGTTTGCAGGCCGCTACCCTTTCTCACCGGGCGAGTCGGTAGCCACTTCCATTCGCTGGCTTCCGCTATCCCGAAGAGCAAGACGCACTCAGCAGCGGGAGGCATAAAGTTCGCCAGAGAAGCGGAAACTGCACGCCGAAAGGCTGCATGCGCAGGATCGGCGAGTCTTTCCCGCCCCTCCCCGTTACGCGCCGATGTCCCAGAAGATGCCGGTCATCATTTCGAGGCCTTCGCGGAAGAGGGGGGCCAGCGCGTGTTCGTTGGGGGCGTGCTGGGAGCAGCCGGCGAAGGAGTGGGGCACCCAGACCGTCGGCATGGAGAGCACGTCTGTGAACACGTCGTTCGGGATCGAGCCGCCGAGATTGGGCAAGAGCGCCGGCGGCCGGCCGAGCGTCTCCTCGATCGAGGCCATGACGCGGCGCACCCAGGGGTCGTCGAGCGGCGTGCGGGTCGCCTTCATGGTCGTGCGCATGGGCGCGACCTGCACGTCCCCGAAGCCGTTTGCGTCCAGATGCGCGCGGATGGCAGCCTCGAACGCCTCGTCGTCGGAGCCTGCCACGAAGCGCATCTGGATGACGGCCCGGGCGCGGGGCGGGATGGCGTTCACCGGCCGCTCGGCATCCCCCGCGCCCAGGGCCAGCACTTCGAGCGCGTTCCAGCCGAACACGCGCTCCCAAGGCGTGAGGCCCGGCTCGCCCCAGTCGGGGTCGATTTCCGGCGCTCCCGGCCCGCCGTCCACGGCGCAGTCGGCAATCGCCGTTCGCACCGCGTTGGACATGGGCGGCGGCCTCAGCCCCTCCACCAGAATGCGGCCCCGCGCGTCCACCATGCTGGCGACGGCGCTTGCCAGCCGGGTCGCCGGGTTGGAGAGCAGGCCGCCCCAATTGCCGGAATGGTGGCCGCCTTCGCGGGCCTCGATGTCCAGCGCGAAGTTGATGACGCCGCGCGAGCCCAGATAGACGGTCGGCCGGTCGGGCGCCACGCGCGGCCCGTCCGACGCGATCAGCACGTCCGCCGCCAGCCGCTCCCGGTTGGCTTCGGCGACGGCGCGCAGACCCTTCGAGCCGGTCTCCTCGCTGGTCTCCACCAGCAGCTTCGCGTTGAAGCCGAGCCGCCCGCGCTCCGCCAGCACCGCCTCCAGCGCGGCGAGCGCGATGCCGTGCTGGCCCTTGTTGTCCACCGTGCCGCGCCCGTAGAGCCGGTCGCCGTCGCGGTCGAGCGTCCAGGGGTCGCGGCCCTCGCGCCACTGCCCCTCATGGCCGAGCACGGTGTCGCCGTGGCCATAGACGAGCACGGTCGGCAGCGCCGCGTCCTCCTGCAGCACAGCCGTCAGCAGCGGCCCGCCGCCCTCCTCCGGGTTCGGCTCGACCCGGACCTCGAAGCCCATGCCGCGGGCCGCCGGCGCGATCTCCTCCTCCAGATAGCGCCGGAGATGCGGCGCGAAGGCCGGGTCCTGGCTGGTGGACGGCACCGCCACCCGGCGCGCCAGCGTCTCGATGAACGCGCCGCTGTCGTAGTGGTCGCGGATGCGGGCGAGCGCGCCCTCGCGGGTTCCGGTCATCGCCGGGATCAGCCCTCCGGCTCCGCCACGCCCGCCTGCCGGCAGGCGGCGGTCACGGTGTTGGCGAGCAGGCAGGCGATCGTCATCGGGCCGACGCCGCCCGGCACCGGGGTGATGGCGCCCGCGACCTCGGAAGCGCCGGCGAAATCGACATCGCCGACCAGCCGCGTCTTGCCCTCCTCCGCCGCCGGTATGCGGTTGATGCCGACATCGATCACCGTCGCGCCGGGTTGGACCCAATCGCCCTCGATCATGCGCGCCCGCCCGACGGCCGCCACCAGGATGTCCGCGCCCCGGCAGACGCCCGGCAGGTCCTGCGTGCGCGAATGGGCGAGCGTCACCGTGCAGTGCTGGGCGAGCAGCAGGGCCGCCATCGGCTTGCCGACGATGTTGGAGCGCCCGACGACGACCGCGCGCTTGCCGACGAGCCCGTCGGGGTGGACCTCGGCCAACATGGTCATGCAGCCGCGCGGCGTGCAGGGCGCGAGCGCCGGGGCGCCGGTCCAGAGCGCCCCCACATTCTCGGGATGGAAGCCGTCCACGTCCTTGGCAGGGTCGATGGCGCGCAGCACCTTGGCGGAATCGATCCCGTCCGGCAGCGGCAATTGCACGAGGATGCCGTGCACCGCCGGGTCGCGGTTGAGGCTCGCCACCAGCGCCAGCAGGTCCGTCTCGGGCGTGTCGGCGGGCAGGCTGTGCTCGAAGGAGGCCATGCCGGCGGCCTCTGTCTCGCGGTTCTTGTTGCGGACATAGACGGCGCTTGCCGGGTCGTCGCCGACCAGCACCACGGCGAGGCCCGGCCGGACGGTTCCCGCCAGCGCCGCGACCTGCGCCGCCACGCGCCCGCGCAGCTTCGCCGCAAGCGCCTTGCCGTCGATGATGCGCGCTCCGCTCATGTGGGTGCCTCCCCTCTCAGGCCATGGAGAAGATCATGCGGCCGACCACGCCGCGCAGGAAGTAGATCAGGAGCAGCAGGATCAGCGGCGAAAAGTCCAGCCCGGAGATCATCGGCACGAAGCGCCGGATCGGGCGGAGCGTCGGCTCGGTCAGCCGCCAGAGCACGTTCATCGCTCCGCGCACGAAGCCGTTGGCCGTGTTGACCACATTGAAGGAGACCAGCCAGCTAAGCACCACCCAGATGATCAGGACGATCTGGTAGAGCTCCAGCACGACATCGAGAAGCTGGAGCAGCGGCACGAGAATGACATTCATGGGCCCCGACGCCTCCGGCGGGTGGACTCGGTTTGCACCGGCCTTGACAGGCTCCGGCGCGTTGAACATAACCCCGCTTCCCGGCTGCCGCCTAGAGGCGACAGCGTGCGATGTGTGGGGCCGTAGCTCAGCCGGGAGAGCGTCGCGTTCGCAATGCGAAGGTCAGGGGTTCGAGCCCCCTCGGCTCCACCAATGCGCGTCAGCCCGCCAGGTCTTCGGCCGCGAGCACGGCCATCAGCGCATAAACGCCGACCTCGCCGTGGCCGGCCAGCGCCGCCGCCGCGCGCCGCGCCGCTGCTTCCGTCGTCGTCTGCACCAGCACCGCCCGCGCCGCCTGCGTGTCCGGCCCGCGGATCGAGGCTTCCACGGTCGGGCTGCCCGTCGCCGCCATGTCGAGATGCCAGCACATCGCGCTCAAGGCCTCCTCGCCGGCGGCGAGCGCCTCCAGATCGACCGCGCCCAACTCCTCGCCTGCGCGCAGCACCGCCGCCCAGGCGCCTATGGACGCCTCGCCCGTCTCGCCCTCGACCGTCATCGCCGAGCGGATCGTGTTGCGGAAGACGTGCATCACGCGCTCTGTCCAGACGGTCGGGTCGTTCAGGCGGTCGCGATAGGCTTTCGACGCCAGCACGCCCACATCCTCCGTCCGGTACCAGGTGAAATAGCCCCGGTCGGCCTCCACCGCGCGGTAGCGCACGCCCCTGAGGAAGCCCGGCACGCCCACCCGCTCCGGCAGGTGCTCGCGGTTGTACCACTCGTTGAAATCCGCCTCGCCGTCCGCGGCGCAGTCGGTCCACACCGCGAGGATTCCGTTGCCCATAAGCCCCTCCCATGGCTGCATCCGGCGCCGCCCGCCGCCTTGACGGGCCGCGCCGTGCCGCCCATGGTCGCGCCTGACGGCAGCGGGGGCAAGGCGCGTGGACGGAACCGGCCTGCAATTTGCCGGGGAGAGCGCCCGGCGGGCGGCGCAGACGGTCGCCCGGCTCGATGCGCTGGGCTCCGAGACGCGACCCGACCGGGGGCGGGTACTCGCCATCCTGAAGGAGGGCGTGGAGGAGACGCGCGGGTCCGTGCGCGCGGCCTTCGAGGCCGGACAGCCGGCCGATGTCTCCATGAACGACCTTTCCGCCTCCATGGACAGGATCGCCGGCGGCCTGTTCGACTTCGTCGCCGGAACGGTGTTCCCGGCCGCGAACCCCACCACCGGCGACCGCTTCGCGCTGGCGGCCCAGGGCGGATACGGACGCGGCAGCCTCGCACCCTATTCGGACCTCGACCTCTTGTTCCTGCTGCCCTGGAAGGTCACGCCGAGGGTCGAGCAGATCGTCGAATATGTGCTGCTGCTGCTCTGGGACACGGGCCTCAAGGTCGGCCATGCCACCCGTTCGGTCGAGGAATGCCTCCGCCTCGCCGGCCGGGACACCACGATCTGCACGAGCCTGCTGGAGACGCGCTTCCTCTGGGGCGAAGCCGGGATTTACGAGGAGTTCCGCACGCGCTTCGCCGACGAGCTGGTCAGGAAGACCGGCCCCGAATTCGCCGAGCGCAAGCTGGCCGAGCGCGACGAACGGCATCTGCGCTTCGGCGACAGCCGCTATGTCGTCGAGCCGAACGTCAAGGAGGGCAAGGGCGGGCTGCGCGACCTCCACACCCTCTACTGGATCGCCAAATATCTCTACCGGGTGGACGAGGTGGGCGAGCTGGCGGCGAAGGGCGTGTTCTCGCCCGCCGAGCTTGCGGCCTTCGTGCGCGCGGAGCGCTTCCTCTCGACCGTCCGGTGCCATCTGCACTATCTGGCCGGGCGGGCCGAGGAGCGGCTGACCTTCGACCTCCAGCAGGAGATCGCCGCGCGCCTGGGCTACCGCAGCCGCGCCGGCGCGCGTCCGGTCGAGCGCTTCATGAAGCACTATTACCTGGAGGCGAAGAAGGTGGGCGACCTGACGCGCATCTTCTGCGCCGCGCTGGAGGACGAACACCGCCGCCGGCCGCTGTTCTCGATCTCGCGGCTGCTGACCCGCGACAGGCAGATGGGGCCGTTCACCGCCGAGGGGGGCTGGCTCAACCTTGCGCACGAGGACGCCTTCGCCGAAGACCCGGCCGCCATGCTGCGGCTGTTCCACGAGGCGCAGCACCATGAGCTGGACATCCATCCGGCGGCGCTCCGCCAGGTGACGCGGAACCTGCACCGGATCGACTCCGGCTTCCACCGCCGGCCGGAGGCCGCCGGGCTGTTCCTGGACATGATGACCTCGGAGAAAGCGCCGGACATCACGCTCCGGCGGATGAACGAGGCCGGCGTGCTCGGCCGCCTGATCCCGGTGTTCGGGCGGGTCGTGGCGCAGATGCAATACGACATGTACCACACCTATACGGTGGACGAGCACACCATCCGGGCCATCGGCATCCTGCACCGCATCGAGCAGGGCGAGTTCCGGGACGAGGCCCCGGTCGCCTCGGAGGTCGTCCACAAGGTGCTCTCGCGCCGGGCGCTCTATCTCGCCGTCTTCATGCACGACATCGCCAAGGGGCGCGGCGGCGACCATTCGGTCCTCGGCGCGGAGGACGCCTTGCGGCTCGGGCCGGAACTCGGCCTGAGCGCGGAGGAGACCGAAACGGTGTCCTGGCTGGTGCGCCACCATCTTGCGATGAGCGCCGCCGCCTTCAAGCTCGACCTGAACGACGCCAGCGCCATCGCCGACTTCGCCGACCTGGTGCAGTCGCCGGAACGGCTGCGCCTGCTGCTGGTGCTGACCGTGGCGGATATCCGCGCGGTCGGCCCCAATGTCTGGAACGCCTGGAAAGCCGCGCTGCTGCGCGAGCTCTATTTCAAGACCGAGGAATTGCTGGCCGGCGGCGATATCCGCCTCGCCGCCGCCGAACGGGTGCAGGAAGCGCAGGACGAGCTTCGCGCCGCGCTCTCCGGCTGGTCCGACGAGGTCTTCGCGGAGTTCGCCGAGGCCGCGCCCGCCAGCTACTGGCTCGCCTGGGACCGCGACACCCTGGTGCATCACGCCGGCATGATCGCGGAGGTCCGGGACGACCCTTCGGCGCTCTCGGTGAAGGCGCGCATCGACGAGAGCCGCGCGGTCACCGAGGTGGTGTTCTGCGCGCACGACCATCCGGGCCTGTTCTCGCGTTTCGCAGGCGCGCTGGCGGCGTCGGGCATGAGCGTCGTCGAGGCCCGGGTCTTCACCTTCGCGAACGGGATCGCCATCGACACCTTCCAGGTCCAGGACGCCGAGGCCCAGGCGGTGACCGGCGCGCGCCAATTGCAGGCGCTGGAGCGCCGGGTGCGGGAAGCGCTGGGGGGCGAGATCGACCTCCGGCAGGAGGTCCGGCGGCGGCGCGGCTGGCCTTCGCGCACCGCCGTATTCACCGTGCCGCCGCGCGTGCTGATCGACAACCGCGCATCGGCCACCCACACCGTGGTCGAGGTCAACGGTCGCGACCGTCCGGGCTTCCTGTTCGACGTGGCGCGCGCGCTCACGGACCTCAGCCTGCGGATCACTACGGCGCGCATCGCCACCTATGGCGAACGGGTGGTCGACGTGTTCTACGTGAAGGATGTGTTCGGGCTGAAAGTCGTCCATGACGGCAAGCTCGCCCGCGTGCACGAGACATTGCTCCAGGCGGTAGCGGGCCCGGACGAAACCGGCTGAGGGCTGGCGATGGCGCTCCTGCGCGCCGCCGCGACCGTCGGCGGCTACACGATGGCAAGCCGGGTGCTGGGCTTCGCGCGCGACCTCGCCTTCGCCGCCCTGCTCGGCGCCGGGCCCGTAGCGGATGCCTTCCTGGTCGCCTTCCGCCTGCCCAACCTGTTCCGCCGCCTGTTCGCCGAGGGCGCCTTCGCCGCGGCCTTCGTGCCGATGTTCTCCGGCCGCCTCCAGCAGGACGGGCGCAAGGCGGCGCTCGCTTTCGGCGAGGAGGTGCTGGCGGTGCTGTTCGCGGCGCTGCTCGTGTTCACCGCGCTCGCCGAAGCCTTCATGCCGATCCTGGTCGCGGTGCTGGCGCCGGGCTTCCTCGACCAGCCGGAACGGTTCGGACCCGCCGTGCTGTTCTCGCGGCTGACCTTCCCCTATCTGCTCTGCATGGCGCTGCTGGCCTTCTTCGCCGGCATACTGAACAGCTTCTACCGCTTCGCCGTGCCGTCGGCCGCGGCCATCCTGCTCAACGTCGTGCTGATCGGCGCGCTCGCCGTGTCGGCGTTCTGGACCGGCGCGCCGGGGCTCGCGCTGGCCGTCGGGGTCTGCCTCGCAGGCTTCGGGCAGTTGGCCCTGATTCTCTGGGACATGCGCCGGGCGCGGCTCAGGCTCCGGCTGCGCGCCCCCCGGCTCACGCGCGATGTCCGCCGCCTGCTGCGCCAGCTGGTTCCGGGCGCACTGTCCGCGGGCGCGCTCCAGATCAACCTGCTGATCGGCACGATGATCGCCTCGCTGCTGCCGACCGGGGCCGTCGCCTGGCTGCACTATGCCGACCGCCTTTACCAGTTGCCGCTCGGCGTGGTCGGCATTGCGCTCGGCACGGCGCTGCTGCCGCGCCTCGCCCGCACCCTGCAGGCCGGCGACAACGCCAGGGCCGCCGACGAAATGAACCGGGCCATAGAGGTCGCCATGCTGCTCGCGCTGCCGGCCGCCGCGGCGCTCATCGCCATGCCGCATGCGGTCGCCGGCGTGCTGTTCGAGCGCGGTGCGTTCACGGCGGCGGACACGGAGGCGACGGCGGCCGCCATCGCCGCCTTCGCGGCCGGCCTGCCCGCCTTCGTGCTGGTGCGGGTGCTGCAGCCGGGCTTCTTCGCGCGCGGGGACATGCGCACCCCGTTCCGGATCACGGTTGTCGTCGTGGTGCTCAACACGGGCCTCAGCCTGGCGCTCTACCGCGCCGTCGGCCATGTCGGCATCGCCGCGGCGACGAGCGCCGCCGCCTGGGCGAACACGGCGCTGCTCTGGGCCGCGCTCCGGCGGCGCGACCAGTGCCGGGCGGACAAGAGGCTGCTCTCCCGCCTGCCGCGCGCGGCCGGGGCGGCGCTCATCATGGCGGCGGCGCTTGTCGCCGGGCTCGAAGCGGCCGACGCCTGGCTCGCCGGCGGGGAGGCCCGGCGGATCGCGGCACTGGCGGCGCTCTGCGGCGGCGGCCTCGCAGTCTTCGCCCTCGCCGCGCTCGCCCTCGGCGCCGTCCGGACGGGCGAGGTGCGCCGCCTGCTCGCCCGGAGCCGCGCGCGCCCCCGGGACTGACGCCGGCAGGCCGGCCCCGCCATTATCGACCCGATGGGGTTTTGCGCCACTCCCGGGGGGCCCGGCCGGTGCTGCGGAGGAGTGCTCTTCGTTATCGACCCGGTGGGGTCTGGCGCCGTTCCCGGGGGTCCCGCCCGGCACCGAGGGGGAGTGTTTTTCGTTATCGACCCGGTGGGGTTTTGCACCGCCTCGAGGAATCCCGCCCGGCGTTGCGGAGGAGTGCTCTTCGTTATCGACCCGGTGGGGTCGTGTGCCGCCAGGGTCCGGGAAGCGGGCGCACTTGTCCCGTCTGCTTCCCGGACCCTGGCGGCGTTCGGCGCCGGGTATGCGCCTTTCGGCCCCCGGCGCCGCTCCTCTATGTCATGGCTGCCTTCTCCATCCCCGGAGCATGTAGGCGGTCCTGCGCCGGATTGCAAGGGTTTTCAGGAAAAAAATCTGAGAATGCCTTCAGGCCCGGCGGCGGCGCGGCCGGCGGCGGACGCGGTGGCGCTTGAGGAACCGTTGCAGGGCGCCGTAGCTGAAGACCAGGCCGCGCGCCTCCAGGGCCGCGCGCAACTCGCGGATGGTAAGGCCCGGAGCCTCCTCCACAAGGCGGAGGATCCGGCCGCGTTCGGCGTCGATTCCCGCGGAACGGCGGTTTCCGCCCACCGGTTTCGGCCGCGCATCGCCCTGCCGGCGCTCCAGCGCGCGCCAGCGGGCGGCGGTGGCGATACCGACTTCGAACCGGTCCGCCGCCTCGCGGAGCGTCGCCCCGTTCCTTATCGCCGTCAGGACCCGGTCCCGTAATTCCACAGGAAGCGCTTTCGCCATGTCCGCCGGACCTCCTTCACCGGCGAGGCTTTTCTAGAACAATAAAAGAACATAAATCAATCGGGAAATGCCGGGCAGTTGCTCCCGACCCTCATCCTGAGTACCGCCCGCGCGTTATCCGCCGGCGGCGCTTTCGCCTTCCTCCCGGATCAGCCGTTCCAGCATGCCCGCGGCGGGTTCGTGGCCTTCCTTGACCATCAGGAAGAGCGCCGATGCGAACACCTCACGGTCCGGCCGCGGATTGACGACGATCTCGCCGTCGTCCGCACTGGCATAGGCCAGCGCCGTTCCCGCGCCGGCGGAGACCAGCCGGGCGGCCAGGCGGCCCCAGGGGACGCCGACGACAGCGACCTCGTAGCGCACGCATTCGTCGCCGTGGCGGGTGAACAGGTCCTCGATGATGGCTTCCGAGCCGGGCGCGATCAACGCCCGGACCAGCATCTCGGGGTAGCCGCGCATGGGGCGCATGACGGTCGAGGCGCCGGCGCCGCGCAGCCGGTCCCGGTTCCGGTCGTCCACGCATTCCACGGCAATCCGCCCTTTCGCCCCCATTTCCACCAGCCTGTGCACGAGGTCGAACGCGGTCCCGTCGGACGCGGCATCCTTCTCGTCATCGGCGAGCACCACCACCGCCGCAGCATCCGCCGCGCCCGAGTCCTCCAGCTTCTCGTCCGAAGCGGCCCGGCCGTGGACATGAACGACGCCGAGACGGGCGAGGCTTTCAGGGAGCCCGTCCGGCCAGCATGTCGAGAGGATCAGGACGTCCCGCTTCCGTCCCCATTCCGTTTCCCGGAACTGCCGAAGCAGCGTTTCGAAATAGGGATCCGCGCCCGCACTCGGCGCATTGACGATCAAGACATGGTCCTTCAACCGCCACCTCCAGAGGCCGCGCTGCCTGAGCGCACGCCTGTTTGACCTGTACTCGAAATAGTCCGCCGCTCCCTTGCCCAGCGCGAACACGCCCCCGACATACACCAGAATTACGGTGGACCAGCGCCCCGCTGCCGTGGATGCCGACAGGTCGCCGTAGCCGACGGTCGTCATCGTCGTCGCGGTGAGCCAGGCGGCATCGCCGGGGTCCAGCCCCTCGAACGCCATCATGGCCAGCGTATGGCCAATCGTTATCGTGGCCAGGTAGGCGGCCAGCATGACCAGACCGCGGCGCGCGCCCGCGGCATCGGCATTCGGCAAACCCCTTCGCTTCCGCCACCGGGAGCGAAACAGTATCTCCAGCATGGAGTTCAAATTGTCCTCCAGCCCGGTCGGGTTCGGAACCGGTCAGGCAGGCGGCGACCCTTCCAGGAACTCCGCCTCGCTGCGATGGCATTCGATGGCGTGTCGGCCGCCAAGACGGCGGACGGGCGGCGTTTCGCGGTCGCAGGTCCCCTCGATGGCGATGGGACAGCGGTCGAAGAAGGGGCAGCCGACATCGGTCATCGTGACGGTGCGGTCGATGCCGGCCTGCGCTTCCTGGCTCTTCATCGTCTCTTCCAACCAGCCGATGCGCAATTCCGGAACGGAGGCGATCAGCAGGCGGGTATAGGGGTGGTAGGGCGGCGAGAGCACGCGGTCGGTCGGCCCCTGCTCGACCACCCGCCCGGCATAGAGCACGACGATGTCGTCGGCGAAGGACGCGACGGTCGAAAGGTCGTGGCTGATGAAGACGAAGGAGACGCCGCTCTGCCGCCTGAGCCGC